>JBAYGS010000003.1 GCA_041666545.1 Candidatus Paceibacterota bacterium
AGGCGACGCCGGAGACGGTGAAATCAACTGGTAGACCGGAGGTGGAGACAGCCGAGAGAGTGATGGTGTCGCCAACTTTCTTGCCAGTGAAGTCTTGATTCCAGGTGAGGGTTTGGGGGGCTTTCTGAATAATCAATCGGCCGGTTGCACTACCTTCATAATTTGAATCGTCAATTGTCGCGGTCACCGAGTAAGTGCCGGCGTTGGTGGGATTTTCCTGACTATAAGTCAGGACAATTCTTTTACCGGTCGGGGTCGTAACCACCGGAATCGATTTATCCTGCGTGCCGTAAGTAAATACCAGATCTTGACCGTCATTAATAACAACTGAAGCCGGAGCTTTACCGACCGAGAAAGTTTTTGAGACATCTGTTGCATCTCGGTAATTACTATCGCCAGACTGTCTCGAGACAACCGTCACAGCTTGAGCGCCGTTTAAGCTAAGTTCATTGCCATTTAAAGTCGCCGGTCCATCTACCACCTCAAAAGAAACTGACAAGCCGGAAGTGCTCTCGGCGATTAAATTAATTTTATCTCCAACCTGACGACCAGAGAGAACCTGATTAAAGGTGACAGTCTGATCGGCTTTGGCAATATTCAGCTGATCAATAACCTGACCTTCATAATCGGGATGATTGACCGTCGCCACCACCTGATAAGTTCCGGCTTCGACCGGAGAAGTTGGATCTGTCTCGATTGTTGGCAACAGTTTGATAGCGTCGATTAAATAATTAATTCGATGATAAACATAAGAAACATTTTGAGCTGAAATTGGATCAGCGGTTGTAAAGGAAGCCGATTTAACCTCATCTCTAGTATAGGTTTGATTTAAATTAGTGAGAGTGATAACCGCCACCTTTTTACCGACATTAAAAGTCTGATCGGCATCTACCGCCGCCTTGTAATTTTCATTTCCGGCTTGACTGGCGCGAATTGTCACATCGCCGGCACCGCTAAAGCTTACGACCCCGTCAGCAACATTGGCCGGACCAGAAACCACACTAAAACTAACCGGCAAACCGGCGGTCGACCGAGCAAACGGTGTCACCGAAAAAGTGTCAGTGGTTTTTTTACTTCCAATACCATCAAAAGTAATCGTCTGGTCAGCTTTCTCAACTGTAAGCTCACCCGTAGTCTCCCCTTGATAAGCCGGATCGATGATTGTGGCTGTCACAGCATAAGTGCCAGCATTTTTAGGATTGATTGGGCTATAAACAACTGAAACCTCCTTCCCCGGTGGATTCGTCTCGTATGAAATCGCCTTGTCTTGACCGTTATATGTTTGCTTAAAATTTGTGAGAGAGATGGTTGCCGGAATAATACTTGGCGCCTCAACTTTGAGGTTAAATTTAGATGTGACTGGGGCAAGGTCTAAAACCAAACCTGTAATAGTCACCTCATAATTACCCGGGGTCACATCAGTCGGCAAAACTACACTCAAAAGACTGGTGCAGGTCGGATTAGGGGTGCAGGGTCCGAGGCTATATTCAGAATTTTCCGGCAACCCGGAGATGTTCAACGCCACTGCCCTGGTATCAACCGAGTCATTCTTGGTCACAGTGACCAAATTTGAAACTTCGCTACCCTCGCCCTTAGTAATTGTTCTGTCACCATCAAGATTCAAAGAAAAACCGAAATTTGGCCTTAGAACAAAGCTGATAATGTAATCTTGGAGATTGTCATTCGGCGTGACAGCCAAATCTCGACAACGAATGTAATAATTATTAGTGCCGACCGCAAGGACACCTAAAACTGCGCTGTGAGTTTTTTTATCTTGGGAATCTGTAAAGGCGTAAGTCATCGAGTCGTAAGATTTACCAGGAAAGATGTCGTACTTACAAGTCGCCTCTTCATCGGTAGTGACCGAGACTATTGGGTCTGCAGACGGGACTGTCGTGATAACTGGCGGGACCTCGTCCGGTCGTGGGACTACTGAGACGACAACCTGTGCCATTACACTCCGGCCGACCTGATTCAGACAAACTATTTTGAAAGTGGTATCGGTATTTAGGGTGACAGAATCTTCGGTCCCGCCAGTCGCGCTCTTCGGACCACTCCAACCACCATAGGCATAACAAGAAGAGGCATTAGTGGCCGTCCAAGTTATGCGAACGCCGGACCCGACATAAGCCAGACTTTTGTCCAAAGAAATATTTACGGTAGCAGGAGGAGTGCTAACCATGCCAGGAAAAGGAATCGGATTGGCAGAATTAACAAAATCGATGACATTACGCTCAACAACAGCATCCTCAACTCTGCCACCATTGAAAAGTACCCCTGTAGATGGAGACTTCAGAGTAATCAGATTATCGGTAATCTTGTAGCCCTTGAACAACCACCCTCCGCCAATATTGAAACCAAAATTATTTAAATTTACAAAACGATTGTTCCTGATGACAGCTCCCTCGCCATTCGCGGTATCGTGAATGACTCCGCCATCAACGGCTTCGGCATAATTATTGTAAATAACCACATTCCTAATTCCACCCAACCCGTAAGCAACACTCGCGCCTTCGGCGCTGTGGGCATTCCGAACAATATTTCCCGCCATGACCCCACTCGTTCTGGTATCGTTTACCCAAGTGGCATTACTATGAAAAAGATTAATCGCGGTAGACCATTTACCGAAACTATTCTCTACTACATTGTCCAAAATATAGTTATCGTTTGAATCGTGCGCATCATTTGAAGCAATTGAGAGGACAAAACCTTCCCTGATTCCTCCCCCACAATTAATCGCGCGCACTCTTTCGATCCGCGATGAATCTCCGCCAAAACTTACACCATTGATTGTGTCAATCGTATTGTCTCTTGGTAAATTACAATTAATCGTTAAATCCGAAATATGCTGATTGGTACTGCCTGGAATACTTCCAACTATATGATTGTAGCCGTCACCCTGAAGTAAATACGGGTAGACCATTTCCAAACTGGTTTTACCCATCCCTGCCCCCTCGATATTCCAGCCACTAAATGACGCCCAACCAACATTAAAAGGTACGGTACCAAACAAAATATCGTTATAAATTCCGCGGGTGTGAAAAGTGCCTTCCATCAAATGAACGGCCAAATTTGTTTGTCGTGCCAAACTAAAATTCCTAAGAATGGAATCAAATTTTTCCGCAGTGCTCCCATCGTAAGGGTCCTTTTGCGTCCCGGTCCCAGGAAGGCCGTCGGTTCGATCGTCAATCCAAATTTCCCTGCTCGGAATCGGCGGAACAAACGGTGGAATACTCGGCGCTGACAGATTTAAATTTGTTTTCTGCGAGGCTGTTGAGATCACATTTCCCGTAATTGCAGTAATCAAGTTGCCACTCTGGTCAAGATTATTGACAGCAGTTTGAGTCAAATCAAAATTATATTTCATCCCCGAGGCAATAACATTGTTACCGAAGAAATTTCGTCCAAGTGGACCATACCAAGCTTGAGCATAAGCACTAATCCCCCACGGCGCATCGGCAGCGACTACCACCGTATCGTATGTCACCCCTTTTTCATCTTTGTTGCCGGATTTTGCAGTAATAGTGGTTGGATAACTGGCAATTACATTTCCAGAACCGTCTTTTCTCTCGACAGGGCTAAATTCAAACGCTCGATTAGTGATAACGGCTGGATCCGGCCAACCCATCGCGGTTCGGAAACGGCTATCGAGAATGTTATCAGTGACGGTCAAACCTTCAACCTCTTGCGCCATAATTCCCGTGTTGGCAACCGGCCCCGACGGGTCAGAGGCGAGCATAATCGAGTTACCGCTGATTTTGATATTCTTTATAAACCTCGGAGCAATCGTCTCTGCGGGCGGATAGAATGTAAACGGCTCGCTATCAAACACGGCTCGCCTTATTCTGATTGCCGCCCGGGCGCCGTCTTGAGACGGGATTGTGGTTATTGTGTTGTTAGAGATATTGTAATTGGTATGATTGAAATTAGCCGCTGGAGCAGTCTGCAGTACCACGCCATTCCTCGCCCTTTCAAATTTATTATTGATAATATCTATATTGCTTTGACTCCAAAAATCCGTGTAATAACCGGCGCTCGCATTTAGGGTGCTGTTGTTTTGAACCAAGCCTTTCTTAACATTGTAAAGAGTATAACCCTGAACATAATTACCTTCACCGCCAAGGAAACCGTCTCCTGTCTTAGTCAGCCAAGCCTGTGAAATAGAGTTTATTGGTGTCTTACTGTCTGCAAGCTCTACCCGATTGCCCGTCAAATAAGCATACTCGCGAAAATTATCAACTCTGCTCCTGTCATAGGGATTGCCATTATAAGAACCAGTGATTGTAAAGACCGTGATCTGTGAAGTCGCATTAGGGTCGACCGAGCCGTAATAAACTGAATTAGTGATATGGGAACATTCTGAACCCTGACAACCCGCATCAAAAACATAATTATTTGGAGCTGTATCAGCCTGTGCTCCGGAAATCATTACAGGGAATGACTCCCAATCGCTATAATTTGAACCGAAATCAGTTGCCCGAATATTCTCAACAGATGAGTGATCGCCATAGATTGATAAGCCACTAATTCTGATTTTTTTATTATTATTTTTGAAACCGCCGATAATTTGAGAAAAATTACCATCAATAGTTAGATCTTTAACAAATTGATTTTCAAAACGCGCCGGCACTTCTTGATTGTAAGCTCGGCCCTCGCCCATAATAATAAAAATATCAAGGTCTTCCGAGGGGTTCGCCCACACCGTCGAATCCAGTTCTATAAAAGTCTTGTCGGCGCCCGCGCCCTGAAGTGTCCAATTATCGTGGAATTCCCAAGTGACCCGGTTGGCATAACGCGGGTGCGCTGATGAAAGAAACTGAGCTTGCCCGGCAGTCTTGAAGGTTCCCGGCAACAAATGAAAAATAACTTTGTTTTCGAGATTGTTAATCGCTCGACTACCCCAACTATAAGAAAAACTTCTCATTAACTGATCGAATTTGGTCGAAGTATCGGCAACATACGGACTCGCCTCAGTTCCCAACTCAGCCTTGCCGGTTGCAATTGGGGAAATCCAAATATCTATAGGGGCCCCTTGAGTCGTCGGACTACCTATCGGAGCCTCCGTGTCCGGCAAAGTCTGCGTCGTACTAGTGGCGACTGCACCAGCGGCACCTGCCGAATCTGATACAAAACTCCCCAACACCAAAACCGCTGAAATAATCAGAATAGCAAAAAAGGCAAAACTTTTGCTTTTTTTAGTCAAAAGATTCGTAAAATAAACTTCACTCTCAATTTTAGCCCAATTTTATCGAGAAAAGAAGCGGTAAAACTACATTTAAGGGGATAAAGCCATTTTGACTGCAACGACTTTATTAGGATGCCCTGCCTACCGGCAGGCAGGCCTATTTGTAAGGGTTCTTAACTATCTTGATATTCGTGTGCCCTATTCGTAAGGGTTCTTAACAACTGCTTGACTTTTAGCTTACAATTTGCTAAGCTTATGGGGTTAGTATCCTGAAAGTTCGCTCGCGAGGCGGACCTTTTTTATTATTAATTTTTACCAAAACACGGACTCGGCCCGATAATTCGATCTCGTTCGTCTTATTCGTGTGCCCTGCCTACCGGCAGGCAGGCCTATTCGTAAGGGTTCTCAACATATGTTTGATCTCAAAGTAATCAATTCGGTTTTAGACCAGCTCGAAGAGGAGCGGGGTATTCCGCGTGAGAAAATTTTGGAAGCCATCGAAATGGCCTTAGCCACGGCTTACAAAAAAGAGTACGGCAAGAAGGGACAAATTGTCCGAGCCACCTTCGACATCAGAACCGGCGAGAGTAATTTCTCCCAGGTGAAAGTTGTTGTCGATAAAACCAAAATTATCATGCCGGAAGAAGAAGATGATATTAGAAGTGGCGCAGTGGAATTGCCGGAAGGCGACGAGCGCGTTTATTTCAATCCGGAACATCATTTAATGATTGAAGATGCCAAGAAAATCAAAAAGGGTGTCGCGGTCGGCGATGAGGTCATTTTCCCTCTGGAATATAAAGACGATTTCGGCCGTATTGCGGCTCAAACCGCCAAACAAGTCATCATCCAGAAAATTCGCGAAGCCGAAAAAGTTTCTGTCATGGGTGAATACGGCGAACGCGAGGGTGAAATTGTCACCGGTACTGTCCAGAGAATTGAGCGCGGAAACATCTTCGTCGATATGGGACGAGCCACCGGCTTGCTACCATACGAAGAGCAAATCCCTAACGAACACTACCGCCAGGGCGAGAGAGTTCGCGCCTATCTCTACAAAGTTGAAGAATCGCCTCGCGGTATTCTCTTGCGCCTTTCTCGATCTCATCCAAAATTCTTGGAAAAACTCTTTGCCACTGAAGCTCCGGAAATTGCCAACGGCGCGGTGGTAATCAAAGCCGTCGCCCGAGAAGCCGGCTCTCGTTCCAAGGTTGCGGTCATGTCGACCGACAGCCACATCGACCCAGTGGGTTCAATGGTCGGTCAGCGCGGTGTCCGTGTCTCGACCGTCATGAGTGAACTTGGCGGTGAAAAAATTGATATTATTTCTTGGTCAGAAAACCAGAAGCAATTTATTGAGGATTCCCTCTCTCCGGCCAAAGTCTTGGGCGTAGAAATCAGCGAAGCTGAACACAAAGCCACTGTCGAAGTCGCCGAGGACCAGCAATCTTTAGCTATCGGCAAGGGCGGACAAAATGTCAGACTCGCCGCCAAATTGACCGGCTGGAAAATTGACATCCGCTCAACCAAAGGTGAAAACTTGGCCGAGGCTGAAGTCGAGGCCGACAAGGAGAAAAAACCGACCAAAGATATTCACTCGAAAGAAGATATTGTCGTAGAGTAAAATTACAAGCTCCAAATTACAAAAACCAAATAAATCTCAAATAGGAAAACTTTGGGCTGGTGCTTTCTGAATTTGAAGTTTATCTGGAACTTGTAATTTATTATTTGGTGCTTATACTTCGTATTAATAATTTAATTAACAATTATCATTTATGAGTCCAACAATTATTTTTGCCCTAGTTAGCGGAATTCTGGCCATCGTCTACGGCCTTTTGCTCGCCCGTTTCATTCTAAAGAAGAGCGCCGGCAATGCCCGCATGCAGGAAATCGCCGCCGCCATTCAGACCGGCGCCAAAGCTTATCTGAATCGTCAGTACAAGACTATCAGCTTAATCGCTGTGATTCTTTTCGTAATCTTGTCATTCGCTTTAGGCCTTCGAACTGGCATCGGCTTTCTGGTCGGCGCCATCTTTTCGGCTATCGCCGGCTACATCGGCATGAATATTTCTGTTCGCGCCAATGTGCGAACTGCCGAGGCTGCCAGGGAAGGACTCGCCAAAGCTTTGTCTTTGGCCTTCAAAGGCGGAGCAGTCACCGGACTTTTGGTTGTCGGCTTGGCCCTACTCGGAGTCACTTTGCTTTATATCGGTTTTGGCGATGTTAAATACCTAATTGGTTTGGCCTTCGGTTCCAGTCTAATTTCAGTCTTCGCCCGACTCGGTGGCGGTATCTTTACCAAAGCCGCTGATGTCGGAGCCGACTTAGTTGGAAAAGTTGAAGCCGGAATTCCAGAAGATGACCCGAGAAATCCGGCCGTCATCGCCGACAATGTTGGCGATAATGTTGGCGACTGCGCCGGCATGGCCGCTGACTTGTTTGAAACTTATGTTGTCACCTTGGTGGCGACAATGTTACTCGGCGTTCTCACCTTCAAAAACTTCGAGGGTGCTCTTCTCTACCCTCTTGCTTTGGGTGGCGTCGGCATTATTGCCTCAATCATCGGCACTTGGTTCGTCAAACTTAACAAGTCCAACAACATCATGGGGGCCTTGTACAAGGGACTAATCGCCGCCGGAGTTTTGGCTGCCATCGCTTTTTATCCAGTCACCAAATGGTTGATGAGTGGCAACGGAATCTATGAGGTAAGCGCCTTATTCTACGCGGCCATCGCCGGCCTAGTGGTCACCGCTCTCTTGGTCATCATCACCGAATACTACACTTCAACCAAATACGCACCGGTCAAATCAATCGCTAAAGCCTCTGAATCAGGACACGGCACCAATGTGATCCAGGGACTGGCCATCTCAATGAAGGCCACCGCCTTGCCACTTCTTACTATCGTCGCTGGTATTCTTGCCACTTATCACTTCGCCGGACTTTATGGCATCGCCGTCGCCGCTATGAGCATGCTTTCAATGACCGGAATTATTGTAGCTATCGACGCTTATGGTCCAATTACTGATAATGCCGGCGGAATTGCCGAAATGGCCGAATTACCGAAAGAGGTTCGCGATATTACTGACCCACTAGACGCTGTCGGCAACACCACCAAGGCTGTCACCAAAGGTTATGCTATCGGTTCAGCCGGCCTAGCCGCTCTAGTACTCTTTGCTTCTTACACTGAAGAGATCAACGCTTTGGGAGCTAACCTAAGTTTCTCTTTGGGTGATCCAAAAGTCATTGTTGGCCTATTCTTGGGTGGCCTCCTGCCTTATTACTTCGCCGCTCTGGCCATGGAAGCAGTCGGCAAAGCGGCCGGCAAAGTCGTAGACGAAGTCCGCAGACAATTCCGAGAAATTGCCGGCATTATGCAAGGGACCGCCAAACCGGATTACGCCCGATCAGTTGACATTGTCACCACTGCCGCCATCAAAGAAATGATTGTACCGGCCCTAATCCCTGTCGTCGTGCCAATCTTGGTTGGATTCATTCTTGGTCCGGTCGCTCTTGGTGGTCTACTAGTCGGATCGATTGTGACTGGCCTATTCGTGGCCATCTCTATGACATCCGGTGGCGGAGCTTGGGACAACGCCAAGAAACACATTGAGCAAGGCAACCACGGCGGTAAAGGCGGTCACGCTCACAAGTCGGCTGTCACCGGAGACACGGTTGGTGATCCCTACAAAGACACCGCTGGTCCGGCAATCAACCCGATGATCAAAATTCTAAACATTGTGGCCCTATTGATAGCCGCCTTCATTATCTAAAACCACACTAAAACAACCCTCGCCCGATCATTGGGCGGGGGTTGTTTTTTTAAATTCAAAACCTGTTATAATTTGAATTAATTATTAAATAATTAAAAGTTATGAAAAAAATCCTAACTAGCATTTTTCTTTTGACTTTGTTGGCATCCGGCCTACCGCAGTTGGCTCTGGCTGAAGATGTGGCAAATGATAGTGACAGCGACTACCCAGCCAGAATTGAAAGAATTAAAAGTGAGATGCGGGAACGAGCAGAAAAGATTCGAACCGAGGTTGAAATCAAAAGAGCCGAAATGATAAAGGAGGTTGAATCCAAACGGACCGAACTTAGAGACCGGAAGGATAATGACTCGGATGACTCCGACAATACTGCTGATGTTGAAAAAAATCGGCAAGAAAACCGAGAACGAATTGAGAATAGGAACCTAGCCTCGAGCACCGTCCGAGATGCAGCAAAAGAGGTCAAACGTTTAGAGCAAATGGAAAAATCGAGAGAGCGAATCCGGACTTATGCCAGCCTAATGATTAACCGCTTTGAAGCCGCAGTTGAGAGATTGGACACTTTGTCAGACAGAATCGGCACCCGAATTGTAAAACTCGAAGCTGCCAAAGTTGATGTTCGCCAAGCGAAGGACCTCTTGGCCACGGCCAAGGCAAGAATCATGGCGGCCAAAACCGAAGTTCAAAATATTGAAGCGGCACTAACCTCAATTTTGACTTCTGATACGCCGAAGGAAACATTGGACTCCGCCAAGAAACTAATCGACTCCGCAAGAGACAGTGTTAAGGCGGCCCATGCCGCTCTGGTCGATGTCGTGAATTCCCTTAAACCCGGAGAGAATCGGGAAGATTCTGCTACGGCCACAACAACCGACAACGACTCTAGCAACACTAATTAAATAATATGGAAAACCAAACTTATAATCCGCAAGACTCATCATCAAAGGCTGGACCGACAATCGGAATTATCATCATCATTGTTGTTTTATTGGCCGGTGCCCTCTACTTCTTCAGTCAAAACGCCGAGAAAACCACCCAGCAGTCGCAAACTCCCAACACCATTTTGGAACAAGGCGCAGCCGACATTGAGGGCCTAAGAACCCAGAGCAACTCTGATAGCCTAAATTCTATCCAGCAAGATTTAACCGACACCAACCTTACCAATCTTGACAAGGAGACTTCCGCCATCAACTCTGAAATACCGAACCTGAAATAATCAATCAAAAAACTCGGCCATGGTTGGCCGAGTTTTTTGATTTTCGCTTGTCAAAACTCTGACTTAGGGTTAAACTCTCAAAGTCATGCAAAACTATGTAATCAAAAACCAGGAAAAACTCGAGAACTCCGAGATCGAGGTGCTGATAGAATCACCCTTCGGCGAATTAGAAAAACATCGGGCTAAAGCTTTGAAAGCTATGCTCCAAGATGTCGAGCTAGATGGTTTTCGTAAGGGTAAAGTGCCGGAAGATATTTTTATCAAGCGTTATGGTGAGGTCGCCGTACTTTACGAAGCCGCCGGCGTTTTAATCCAGGAAATCTTGCCCCAGTTGCTCACCGAGCTTAAATTAAAAATTATCGGCGAACCCGGAATTACCATCACCAAGTGTGCCTCTGGCAACCCACTCGAATTTAAAGTCAGACTCGCAATCCTGCCGGAAGTCAAACTGCCTGATTACAAAAAAATCGCCAGCACCGAAAATAGCAAAAAACCGGAAGCCATTAAAGTCGAAGAAAAAGAAATTGATGAGGTTGTAAGCTTTTTCCGTCATCAGGTGCTCCACCAGAATCTCAAAGCTGAAGGCAAGGAGGAACCAAAAGGCGAACATCACCACGAGGACAAGGACTTGCCAGTTTTCGATGATGAATTTGTGAAAAAACTTGGCAATTTCAAGGATGTCGTGGATTTCCGAGGCCAAATTGCTAAAAATATTGAGCAAGATAAGATCGTCAAAGCCAAGGACGCCAAACGGCTAACGATTATTGAAAATATCTCCACTAAAACTGATTTACCAATCCCGAAAGTCTTGGTTGACAACGAACTCAACAAAATGGAAGCCCAATTGAGGCATGACATTGAAAAAACCGGTCTCAAGGCGGACGACTATTTGAAGCACATCAAGAAAACCTGGGAGGAGATGAGAAAAGAATGGCAACCCGAAGCCCTGAAGCGTGCCAAAATGGAATTAATTCTTTTTGAAATCAGCGAACAAGAAAAATTGGCACCGACCAAAGAAGAGCTTGAGGCCGAAACCAAAAGAATGCTCGAGCACTACAAAGACGCGAGCCCCGACCGAGTTAGAGCCTATCTCGAAACCGCTCTCACCAATCAAAAAGTCTTCGACTTCCTAGAAAGCCAGAAGTAGAATTTGGATTCAGGATTCAAGAATTAAGAATAGCAATGAATAAAACCCCCGCGTGCAAAAACACGCGGGGGTTTGAATTTCGATTCAAGAAAGAACTTGCAAGGCTTTCTTCAGGTAGTCTCCGGCCATACTCCAATCAATCGGGTCAAGACTCGACCCGCTTGGCCGAAGCTTAGCTTGGGCATCGATGCTTATGTCCGAGCACACATTAGGAATTTCGCCGAGCAGATGAAGCGTCTCCGGCCCCAAGCCACCAGCGACCGCCACATTAAGATCAACCCGTCGCATCAAATGCTTCACAAAAGGCAGCAACCCTTCCCACTCAAGACTTTGGCCTTTGCCGGCACTCTTGTCGAGCAGGACATAGTCGACACACCCCCCGTAAGAAAATACCATGCTTATGATTCCTCGCGGGTCGCTACCAAGAAACTCAAACGCCTTAGGACCAATTTGGAGAATAATCTTCACCTTAGGAAAATATTTCCTAAAATTATAAACCGCCCGCGGACCAGGCCAAGTCATATCAAGCTGGATGGCATGAAGATTCGGACCACCGTATTCCGCTACTCGCTTCAGCTGAGACAGAAGGTCGGCGCTGTTTTCATAATCAGCGTAATGAATTGTGTTCATTACAGCACCTTGAGCATAAGCCGGGCTCCGACCGGAAAAAATTTCAGCAATCGACTCTTTGGCTGGAAAAACTCCCGACCAACGACTTGGGATATTATTGAGGGTTTTATAACTCATCATTACCCCAACGGCCAACTGACGCGAAGTGCAGAGCCGATGCTTGAGAAAAATTTCAGACATCTCAAGAACCTGCTTTTGGCTGGTAAAATCCGTAATCCCGATGTATGGAATTTGCATGGTTAACCTTTCTAAATTCAAACTACATCACTATTAGAATTAAGTCAAATTTAAAAACCGCCCCGAGTTGCCAAGGGGCGGTTTGTGTTTTGATTTAAGCCAGAATCACCTGATTCTGGACAAGACGCCGGTAGAAGTCGTTGGTGGCCAGAAGTTCCGCGTGGGAACCTTGACCGACCAAGCAACCGTCATCGAAGACCAGGATTTCATCAGCATCGCGCACTGTCGCCAGACGATGAGCAATGATGATGGTGGTTTTGCCGACCGAAGCCTCGCGAATACTCTCGCGAATTTTAGCTTCGTTTTCGGTATCCAAACTCGAAGTAGCTTCGTCGAAGATCAGGATGCGTGGGTTTTTGATGAGTGCCCGAGCAATCCCGATCCTCTGTCTTTGACCACCAGATAGCTTGAGTCCCCGCTCACCAATAATTGTCTCAAAGCCTTGTTCGAGCCGACCGGAGAACTCTGAAACCCGAGACAGTTTGGCAACCTGCTCAAGTTCTGCCTCAGTCACTTTATCAGCCGAGCCGTTGAGTCCGAAGGTGATGTTGTACTTTACTGTCCCATCAAAGAGTGCGACTTCTTGGGGCACCAGGCCGATGTTTCGACGCAGTTCCCGAAAGTCGAGCATCCTGATATCAACACCATCGACAAGGACATGACCTTCTTGCGGATCGTAGGCCCGAAGCATTAAGCCAACCAGAGTCGACTTGCCTGCTCCGGACTTGCCGACAAACGCATAGCGCCTGCCCTCTTTGAGAACGAAGGATACTTCCTTGAGTGCTGGAATCTCGGTCGGTTCATTTTTCTCTTCATCACCTTCGCCATCGAGGTCATCCTCGGTAGTTCTGGGTCGATAGGAAAAGTTCACCTTGCGAAATTCAATCTGACCTCTGAGAGGCGCAATCGGCACCGGCTTCGCCGGCGATACGATATCCGGCTCATAATCCAGAAACCGCAAATATTTGATAAGCGGTGGCAGACTCTTGGCCAAACTCCTTTGAATGTGACCGATGTTGGTGAGCACGCCAAGCGCCGAGCCAATCCACATGAGCGCAGCGACAAAGTCGCCCGCCGTGATTTTACCTTGGTAAACCAAGTAGCCACAGAGACTGGCACACGCCACTTGCGCCAAGGAGATAAACCACTGGCCGGTCTGAGACCAGCCAGCATAAGAAAGCCAGACCGGCCGGCCGGAATTGCTCTGCCTGACATTCTCCTCATCAATCTCTTGACGCGCTCTTTCTTCTTGCGCGTTGGCGCAAATCACATCAACATTCGCCACCATCTCACCTTGCTTCTTCGCAGCTTGGTTGCCGAGAGTATCGAGCACGCGCAACTTGGGCACAAACATCAGATTGTACTTGATTGTGTAGATCGTAAACCCAACACAAGCAAGCGCGACAGCCACACCAACCAAAGGAATCCTGATGAGCAAAAAACCAATCGGCAAAATGATGGACAGGAGCACCGGAATCACATCGTAGATTGCTACATCCACTACTCCGGAAATTGCCGCTTCACCCTTGCTCATCACACTCCTTTTGATCATCGAGTGACCAAGATGATGTTGACCAAGCGAAATGCTAAAAAACTTTTTCATCGAAATTCGCGACAAGTGCCGCTGCATTTCGTAGTCCAAGTTTTTTATTTCATAACGCTGGCGCAAGTAGCCAATGCTCGGCCTGATTGTCCCGATAATCCCCCAGGTCGCAAAGAGAGCAATCGCGAGCTCAGCATTGTGAGTCGAGACCGCAGTCACCACGGAACCAAGGATGAGTGGGGAGACAGCCGAAGCCAGTTGGTTCGCAAAGATAAATCCAAGCGCGCCAATCAAGTACCAATGAAAAGGCCGGCAAAGTTGCCAGGCCCGTTTCAACATATTCAATTTTTTCATTTCAAGGTCCTTTCGCAGAATTTTCAGAATTCAGATTTAAGATTTTCTACTACATATAATAACATACTAAATGCTAGTATGTCAAACCAACAAAATTTGGAATTTTACTTGCCTAGAAGTAAGAGAGTCGACACCGCAACAGCGGCCGTTTCGGCACGCAAGGTTTGTGAACCAAGAGAATAAATTTTTACGCCGGCAGTTTTAAACATTTCAATTTCGTTCGGTGTGAAGCCACCTTCGGGACCGATAAAGAAGTTAGTAGTGGGTAGTGAGTAGTTTGTAGTTGAAGAAAAAGAAGAGCCGGAAGAGTCGAAAGCAAATGCGGGTTGTGGAACAGACTTAAGAGCGTTGGTAAGTGAAATCGGTTCCGAGACGGTTGGTAAGATTGCTCGCCCGGATTGTTCACAGGCCTCTTTAATAATTTTTTGCGCGCGTTCCAAATTAAAACCCTTAACCTCGGAACGCTCGGAAATAATCGGCTGAAAATGTGAAACACCGATTTCCGTGCATTTCTCGATTAACCACTCCAGCTTATCTTTCTTGATCAAGGAAAAGAGCAGGGTGACATTGGTCTTAGGACAATTAACATTTAACTTAGAGGAAATAAGCTTTAGATTGGCCACTTTTCGGTCCAGTGAAACAATTTCGGCCAAATATTCTTGTCCGGAATTATCAAACAAATTTACCCTTTCTCCTATGTGAAACCTCAAGACTTTAAGCCATTGGTGCACCAAAACAGCATCGGCGACAACCGCCTCGTTTTTACCAGCTAGTTTTTCCTCGACAAAAAAATTGTGAATCTTCATACAGGTTTAGAAGTTGATAAGTTTTGAAGTTTAGAAGTTAAGAGGTTTAGAAGCCTGCCTGCCGGCAGGCAGGTTTGAAGCTGACAGATTCAATTGTATTCAAAAGTCAAAAAAAGAAAAGCTCGACACCTAGATGTCGAGCTTTGGAAAAACCTGAACTTATGTGTCCTATCAGGACACCGCCGAAGCCAAGCTAAACACTGCGAGCGCGGCAAGAAAGAACCAGAGCACCAGCAGGTGCTTTTTTTCTCGACATTCACTCTCCGCTTTTTCTTCCGACGACAGGCAATCAGGCTGCATCAATTTCTGTACATGTGGAAACAGTGGTGAAGAATGCATATTATCCTTATCGGCAGTCATGAAACCAGATGACAACAAGAACAAAAAACGCCACAACTGCCAGAACGCATTGAATGCCCCAGAGTATCCAGATACTTAGCCCGGCCAAAACCAAGTTCTGCCAAAAGCCTTCAGGGACAAAAAATGACTTGGCCAAGAGATAAATCCAGGCTGGTATCAAGGCCACAAGTGTGACTAACAGGCTCAAAAGACACCGGCAGAGGAAGCTTAGGAAGCTCATAGTTTATGAATGTTTTTTCGGTCTCTTTTAATAGACTACCACATCCACCCCTTGTGTCAAGTTAGACTTTCTGGTATGCTTTCTCTGTCCAGATCCCAAACTTTTAAACTTATCAACTTTTAACTTCCAAACTTATGTCTTATCTAATCCCAACCGTAATCGAAAAAACTTCTTTCGGCGAACGCGCTTACGATATTTACTCGCGCCTTTTGAAAGAAAATATTATTTTCCTTGGCGGCCCGATTGATGACAACTCGGCCAACATTGTCATTGCCCAAATGCTCTTCCTCCAATCCGAGGATCCGAAAAAAGATATCTGGCTTTATATCAACTCACCGGGTGGCTCGGTTTCTGCGACACTCGCCATGGTCGACACCATGAACCACATCAAAAATGATGTCGCCACTGTCTGTATCGGTATCGCCGCTTCTGGCGGAGCCGTTCTGCTTTCGGCCGGCAAAAAAGGTAAGCGCTTTGCCCTACCGAATTCTGAAGTCATGATTCACCAGCCTTGGGGCGGCGCCGAGGGCCGAGCTTCCGATATTGAAATTACCGCCAAGCACATTTTGAAAACTCGAGAGCGACTAAATAAAATTCTCGCCAAGAACACCGGCCAGCCTATCAGCCAGGTTGAAAAAGATGTCGACCGCGACTTCTTTATGACCGCCGAGGAAGCCAAAAAATATGGCGTCATTGATGAAATTCTAAAAACCAAAAACTCGGCCTAGGCCGAGTTTTTGGTTTATTTTGTGTGTTCGCACTGCTTGCCTCCATTTGTGTGCCCTATTCGTAAGGGTTCTTAACGCCTTTACAAAAGAGTCCCCATTCTGTAATATGAGGACGTTAATATTATTGTAATTTGATTCGATTTTGACTTCTTTTTTAGAAACGCCAAAGATGAAACTAGCCTTGCTTAGCCTGAAACTAAATACACCGCCAAGTCTCATTCCTTAATTTAAGGCCCACTCGGGTTTTTGTGGTTTGCTAAATAAAAGAACGGCAAAATCGGGTCCCCCGAAATATGTCGTTAAAAATTGTATTGCTTATAGTCGGAGCAGCAAGCCTAATCGGTCTCGGTCTTGGCTATTATCTGCGCGTCATTGTCGCCCTCGGTAAGAAGGGTTCGATTGAATTGCAAATCAAGCAGATGATGCTTGAAGCCAAAGAGCAGGCCAAACTGGTAGTCGTTGATGCCGAGAACAAAGCTTTGGAAACCATGCAGGGTATCCGGCAAGAAATCAAAGAGAAAGAGGAGAAAACTAAAAAGACCGAGGACCGCTTAATTGAAAAGGAGCGCTTTTTGGATAAACGCCAAGTTGATATCGACAAGGAAGTCGAGTCGCTTAAAACCAAGGTCGTAGAAATAAAAGAAATTCGAGAGAAAGCCGACAAACTGGAAGCCCAGAAGCAATCCGAGTTACAGAAGATCTCCAAACTTTCAGAAGAAGAAGCCAAAGAAGAACTTTTCCGAACTTTGGAAAAGAAAACTGAAGAAGACTTCTCAGTGCGTTTGAAGAAACTGGAAATGACCGGCCAAGAAAAATTGGAGGCCAAGGCCAAAGAAATTATTACCACCGCCATTCACCGTCTGGGCAACAATGTCACTTCCGATGTCTTCACCACCATGGTGGTAATTCCGAATGATGAAATCAAAGGTAAGGTCATCGGCAAGGAGGGCCGAAACATCAAAGCCTTTGAGCGAGCAACTGGTGTTGAGGTTATCGTTGATGACACCCCGGGTGCCATTACCCTATCGTCATTTGATCCAGTCCGTAGGCAAGTGGCTCGTGTCGCCTTGGAAAACTTGATCCTCGACGGCCGAATCCAGCCAGCCAAAATCGAGAAGGTGGTTAAGGATGCCGAACTGGAAATTAAAAAAATTATTAAAGATAAAGGCGAGCAAGCCGCTTACGAAGCCGGGGTTTTCAATTTGGACCCGAGGATTATCGCCATCTTGGGCCGACTCTACTTCCGAACCAGCTACGGCCAGAATGTTTTGCAACACTCGGTTGAAATGACCCACATTGCCGGCATGATTGCTGAAGAATTGGGCGCCAATGTGGCCGTCGCTAAAGCCGGGGCCTTACTTCACGACATCGGTAAAGCCGTCGACCACGAAGTCCAGGGTACTCATGTCGAAATCGGCCGAAGAATTCTCCAAAAATTTGGCGCTTCCGAGGAAATTGTGAAAGCCATGCAGGCTCACCATGAGGAATACCCTTATGAAACTCCGGAATCAATCATTGTACAGGTGGCTGATGCCATTTCCGGTTCTCGTCCGGGCGCCAGACGCGACAGTGTCGAGAATTACCTGAAGCGTTTGCAGGATTTGGAGGCTATCGCCAACTCATTTAAGGGTATCGAGAAATCTTACGCCCTTCAGGCCGGCCGAGAAATCCGAATTTTCGTCTTCCCGGAACAAGTCACTGACTTAGAAGCCAAGAATATGGCCAGGGACATCGCGGTCCGCATCGAAAATGAGCTTAAATATCCAGGTGAAATCAAGGTGACGGTGATTAGGGAGAACCGAGCCATAGAATTCGCCCGGTAGTAGATTCAGGAATCTAGATTCACGACTCTAGAACAAGGCCGGCACAAGCGAAAGCTTGTGCCGGCCTTGTTCTAGTCCTAATTTTGGCCCTATACATATACTTATACCTGCCTGCCGGCAGATAAGCCTATTTGTTAGGGTTCTTACACTGTCTTTACATTCGCATGCCCTATTTGTAAGGGTTCTTAACCTTGCCTTGCAACAAAAAGTGGGGGGTATATAATATTCAAGAGGCAAAAACCCTTATTTTGGCTAGCGAGAAGCGCCGCGAAAACTTCTTAGTTTTCATGGCGTTCGAGCGAAGACAAACTATAGGTCCGATACCGCAAGATTTTACCCTTGGACCTATATTTTCTAACGAGAATCCGGGTTTGGAGAACAAATCGGTCGACTTTACAAACCTAAATTAAAACAACATGAACAAACAAAGTATTGTTGAAGCAGTCCATGGCGTACTTGGCGGAACCAAAGTTCAGGCCGAGCAAGCTGTTGATGTTATGCTCAGTACCATTGTTGGTGCTCTGAAAAAAGGTGAGGAAGTTTCAATCGCCGGTTTGGGCATCTTTTCTGTAAAGACCCGCGCCGCCCGCCAAGCTCGAAATCCTCGAACTGGTGAAGCAATCAGTGTTCCAGCCATGAAAGTACCGAAATTCCGCGCAGCAAAGGCACTGAAAGACGCCGTCAAGTAGATTCAAGAATCTGGATTCAAGATTCGAGAATAACTACCAAAAAGCTTTCCTTCGAAAGAAAACTAAAAAACACCCTCTCGGGTGTTTTTTAGTTTCAAATCAATGAATCCGCCACCTAAGTGGTAGACTCAACAAATTGGGCGATATCGAAATCGCCCGTCGCGACAATTCTGTTGCCAAGCAGTCGCTCTGCTCCGCGCGCCGAAGCCGCAGTTTTAGGTACTCTACCAGGGAATATCAGGGTGAGAATCGCCCGGTTGGAATCGGCTGCAAGGATATTCGATCTCCTTTTCAACCTCCGCCACCACCGAGTTCAACTCCTCAACCGTCACATCGCCCTGCACTACGAAAGCTCGCGTCCCTCCGGTCACTCCGCTCGCCACTGTCACCTTGAATCCCAACTTAGGGAATCGGCGACAGACGGCGCGTAAGATATCCGGAGCGCACTCCTTGTCGTAGATCGAGAACACCGCTCCATCTGCCATATTTTTCGAAATATCTAAGCCCGAGATCGGATCCGAGCCAGAACGTACGCGGCGTCGGCCTCGGACGAAATCTGCCGGCGAAACTGAAGGCCGTAGACTTCAAAGCCGTGAGCCGTCGAACGGAACTGACCAGCCAGTTTGGCCAGACAAATCGCCAAGGCACACTTCTCGATCGTGTTCGCAGACCGGCCGGCTCGCATCCGAAGCAAAGCCTCCGGCTTTTCCAACTTAACCCGGGCTGATTCGAGACCGCCAGCAATCCTGTCGAAACATTCGAAGACCGAGTCGTTGTTAAAACCTGGACACACTCTAAGCGTGCCACGCTCGGCCTGGCGTTTCAGATTTTTCATATTTTTTAAAGAACCAGTTTTTCTGTTTCGTCCTTCACCCCAACTTCAAACGAAGGCGGAGGGACTCATCAGTGCAGATTCAATCCGCAGACAGCGACCGACCACCGCCACCCGAGTCTCTCGGTGTGGAATGTGGTCGGCCGGAAGAGTGGTTTGCCGTCAGCACGAGCCAGGGTGCTCAACTATGCTGCATCTTAGCAGTTACCGTCACGGGTCAATCCCGTCGACATCCGGTTGCAGCCGGTTTCCATTTGATTGTCCCTTGGTCAAAACGCCAAGGGTACGCGGTTCCAGGTAATCGAGTCTGCAAACCCTATCCTGCTCCGTGATCAAATGCGACGCGTGCCTTTGCACGTTGGTCGGCGCTCGGATGTCTCTCCCACATCTGCGCAAACAATGCTCGAATTGTCCAAGCACTCTTTGCGCAGATGATTTGATTTTGAAGAACTTTCACTCTGTGGACTCATAAACAATTTTATGAGTCCAATAAAGTGCTCGAGTTAGGTAACTGGTTCTCGAGCTAAGCGTATTGCAAAAAGCAATATTTCCAATCTACCACTTGGCAGACTACGCTCTTTGTCTTCTTAAAAATACCCTGCTACTACCGGTAGCGCGGCTACCTTTTTTCTCAGGTGGTAGGCCGTACGGAGCGCTTTACTCCGCTAGCACCAAGTCTGCTCTTGGGGGCTCACCACTTTTAAGGAAAAGCGGGGACAAAACTTTAAATCAAGAGAAGTCTAATCACCTCCAACTTTTAAGAACTACTTCCCCTGCGAATCCACTATCGCCAAATAATGGACTCGATAAGAGGGGGGATTTGTAATCCCCCAGTGACAACTACTCGGCTCCGTCAGGGATGATGTTGACGTGCTTTCGTCCTTCCAACCGATACTCGACCGCGAGCACTTCCGCATCACTACTGACTAAGCTCGCGACGGATTATTTTTTTACCTTCGCGACGACGGAGACTTTTGGTTTCTTTTTTGATCTCCTCCGTTGTAGACCAGTGGCACATATTGGAATGCCCACGTTTGCCACCGCTACCACCTTCGACTTTCTTATCACTCATATTTCTTTCCTCCAGTTTTGGTTTTCACGTTTGCGGTTGTAACCTTTGGCTCCTTTTGGGGGGCCTTGGGTTTTCCCGACAAAGACTGTGAGCTTTCTCACCTTCTTCATCGTCGTTACCTGCTGTTTTTGGTTATTCATAGCAATTTGCCTCCGAAAATCAGACGCAAATTGCTATGAATAATTTTTAAAAGAACTTTCTGTTTCGCTCTCTTGACCAATCACTCTAGTGATTTAGGCCGAGCTCATCAGTCGGAACAATATTCCGAGACAGAGCATCGAGTCCAAACTCGATGGTTTTTACTTTAGGTTTTCTCCTAAGCGCAAGCGCTAACGATGCGCACGTTTGTCTCCTTCTGTTGCCGGGCGAGACTCGTTTCCCCGGTGAAGCTTCTTAGGCTCTAACCATGCTGCCGGCAGAAGTGGGACTGGTCTACGAGCTAGTTACCTTTTGAGGCAACGTACTCGCTCCAGCTAACCACACTTCCGTCCGGCAGGACCACGTAGGTCATGCTTTCTCCTTGATTCAAAACTTGGATTTGTGAAGCCACTCACTTTCGGCAATCCTTGCCAGCGATTTATCCAGTGGATTTCTGGATTCAATCGCGCGCCGATCAAAGTTCGACGCGTCCCGCTTCCAACGGGCACTACTTTTATGCCTGTCCAAACTGTACCCTACCCCTTTGGGCGGGCCTCGGAATGACCACAGCAAGCACTTCTCCTCCCATCACTGGGATTAGTCATCAAAGAAATGGCCTAGCCAATCAATGTGAACAATCTTCGGAGTATGAAGATAAATCGGGACTTAGTTGTCCCGTTGCCGGCACCTTGCGTAAATTATCTGGGCAAGGTGCTCGCAACGGGACGACTCTGTTTTAAACTCAACGAACTGTTATGTGCACAGTATACTCAGATTTAATATTTTGTCAAGCAATTTTGACATTTCATATTTTTAAAATCTAAAAAACCCTTGTTTTAAGGGTTTTTTAGAGAGTATGATGTTAATTGAGGCAAACAGTTTTAAGATATTTTTGACTAATTTTTTTATAATTTTTTAATTAAATTTTTCTGTCAAAACGCAAAAACATTAAAATATGGCTTAAAATCGTCAAATATCCTAATATATGGCTTTAGATATGGGCTTTGAACAGCCAAATCTGTTAAAATGTCAAAATCGCTTGACATTTGATTTCGAACCTGCTATACTCTCCGTTGGAGTGGCAGAACCAAATGGTTCTTTAAAACAACGCCACGTACCGAACTTTCCAAAAAGGAGGTGCTTATGAGCGACTAAGCGACATTGTCGTTACCCCTCTCCGGGCCATAAGCGTCGGAGAGGGGTACACGGCCAATTCGCTGTGTCGTTGCCTCTGAAGCGGAAAGAGAAAGATCAAAAAATGCGGGACTAACGAAATAAAAGCTACAGGAAGATCGTCCTGTACACCCAATTAGGGTAAGAGATCATGTTGTGGTTGGCGTCCAACCACTACCTCGGGGCCCAGTCGCATTGCGACTGGGCCCTATTTTTTTATATTATCAAAAGCTAAATTGAAAAGACTTTTTAATGTCTCAGCAAAATCTTTGCTCCTAATAAAAATTGACGATAGCGGCTTTCCTAAAATACTAACTATTACTTTATCTTCATAGATGCTGATATCGCATAAAATTGGATACTTCTTACCGTCGATTTTAACGCGGTCCCCTGTATTGTCAGAATTAACTTCACCTTTTTCATAGGTATAAAGTACTTTCGATTTAATATTTTTATTTATTCTGACACTCCTAAACTTTTGTCTTTCCTCCTGAGTAAAAATCTGATCAAGCAAATCTCTTGGATAAATCAAATAAGTAACACCGGCTTGGCCCGCGTCGGCAAAAAACTCCTCATTGGAACTAATAATCCCCTCTCGTCCCTCAAAATACTTCACAACTGGCCGAGCGCCAGTCTCCCGTTGGACCGTTTTAATCTGGGGAATAATATCTTTGAGACGCTTGGCCTGCTCTTCAAGAATAATTTTTCGTCGTTCGACAAAAGTTTCCAGCCTCTCCGGCGGTTCAGCTTGATAGTGCGTCTTTTTGCCAACAGTTGTCTCGCTTACTAAACCTTTTTTCTCAAGTGAATCCAAAACCACATAGACAGTCGTGCGATTAATCTTGGTCTTAGCCGCCAAATCAATCACCGAAGCGTTATCGCTTTGCATCAGGGCCAAATAGATTGAAGCCTCTTTTTCATTCAAACCGATATCTTGGAGATATTTCTCTAACATAAAAATATTATATCACGCCAGCATTAAAATTCAGTTTTTGCCAAAGGATGAGACATGAAGCTTTTAGGCCTGGTAACTTTTGACTTCGCTCTCAAGCCTTAAAAACTCCTGACTAGGTACCCAACCGGCCTCTTGCCAGTTACTGACAAAACGCCGTGACAGCGGTATACCATCAATTCTTCGAACAGATCGCGTGGTTTCCTCCAAAAATTCATTGGTTAACTTTAAATTCAAAACGTAAGTCAAATCAACACCGGCCGCTTTCCACGCCTCAACAAAATCTAAAAAATGTTCCGCATTCCCATCGGCCCCGCGTATCTTTACCTTATAGGTCAAAGCTATATGCTCAAGGGCTGCTCTGGCTTCAGGGGTATTCACCACATAACTCAAATCAACACCGGCTTTTTTCCAAGAATCAATAAATAACAATAATCTCTCAGGGTTGTCTTCACCTTGAATTTTTATTTTTACATTCACTGCTACATCTTTCAGACGTTTTAAGACCGGCTCAAGTGTGACTAATTTATCCAAATTTATACCGAGCTTCTTCCATTCACCGATATAAGCCAGACACTTATCGGAATTGTCATCATCACTAACCTCAATCATTGTTACGAAATCGCTGACTATAAGATCTTCAGCTTCATAGGTATTAATTAGTTCAGTAACTTGCTTCCATTGCCAACCTTGCGACTGAGCTTCCAACCAAAACTCTCTGAACTGTTTAGGGGATCGAATTGCGCGGAAAAAATCACTCTGAAAATCTTCACGCCTAATCTCATCCGCCGAAACAAAGCCCTCAACGGGACTACCGGCCACAGATTCATCTGTAGAACTTGGGCCTTTTTGCTCGGTCCGATTTCCGCTACCAGCCTTAATATTTTGAAAGGCTAAATTTATATTTTGAGTAATTTCATGGGCTCGCGGATGTTTACTTACATCCGGGTGAAATTCCTGCACTAATTCATTCCGTGCTTCCTTAATTTGAGACATCTCCGCATCCGGAGCTACACCAAGAACCTCATAAGGGTCACTGCTAAATAACTTCTGCTCGTCCAAAGTTTCCGAGGCAATCGGTTCAATTTCTGGATTTGTCGGCATTTCTGCTGTCATAAATTTGGTGCGGGTACCGAGAATCGAACTCGGGTCTACACATTGGAAGTGTGTCATTCTACCACTAAACCATACCCGCAATGGGGCTATCCTAGCAAAAAAATGCTCAAACTGAAAGTTAAATTTACTTTTAAATGGCCGGGTTTTATCGTTTTGCTATAATAGCCGAATGTTCGATTTCTGGCAGAGTTTAAGCTTAAAAATCGCCTCGTTCTTAATGCCTTTTTTGATTGCAACGGGTTTGATCAAGGCCCCAGATCTTTCTGTTCTGCCAACCCTACCACCACAAAATTTAATCACAGTTTCAGCTTCAACGACCGCTCCCGACCTCTGGGACAAACCGTCAGCTTCTGATCTGTCGGAAAAATCTGATTCTAAGTCGGCCAAGCCAGTCGAAAAAATCGCCACGAAGCCAACTGAACCGGTAGTTGAAGCTATTCCTCCAACAATCGACACGATCACGCCCACCAAGCCAGCCGAACCCAAATTTACTTTTCGGGAACTCGACACCAAAGCTCGTGAAGCGGTAATAAATATTTTTTGCACCACCAAAAGTAGCGGTACTTTTGAACCAATCTCCGGAACCGGCGTGATTGTAAATTCGGATGGCTTGGTTCTAAGCGTGGCTCACATCGGCCAGTATTTTCTGTTGAAGGATTTTGAGGTAAAAGATTTTATCACCTGCGTAGGCCGAACAGGGTCTCCGGCCAGGCATCGCTACTATTTAGAGCCGATTTACATTTCCGAGACTTGGGTTAGGGATAATGTCCAAGATATAACTGAGACCAATCCGACCGGCACAGGGAGAGATGACTTCGCAATATTCAAAATCACCGGCACAGCCAATGAATCAAAACCTTTACCGACCAGTTTCCCATATTTCGAGCCCGTCGAAATAAATACCGAGCCGAAAGTCGGTCAAGATGTCCTAGTTGTCGGCTATCCGGCCGGACTGGTCGCTGAAATTGAAACTGTCCTTAATTTACCTTTTGTTTCATCAATCGTCCCAATCGGGGATATCTACACTTTTGATAAAGGCAGTAATGACTTAATCGCCTTGGGCGGAAGTATTGTTGCCCAAAAGGGTTCTTCCGGCGGAGCCGCCATCAGTCAAGACGGCAAAGTTCTGGGTATTGTCGTGACTAGTACTCTTAATGGCGACACCAGTGAACACAATCTGATGGCAATCACAATTTCTCATATCAGAGAGAGCTTGAAACGGCAGACTGGTAAAGATTTGGAGACCGTCTTGGCACCGGGAAAAACCGAAAGCGCAGTTTTGTCCAATCAGTTTGAGCTAAGTACCAAAAATACTTTGCGCGATTTGCTAATCAACCAAATCAACTCACCTAAATTTTGAGCAAAGTCTCGAAATCATCTCCTGGCAAGATTTTATTTTTTCTTTCAAAACCGCAACGCACGCATTGTTGCACCACGGCATACTCACCACCCTTCTTAATTACCGAAGTCGGCTTCATCAGACCACCACAAACTTCGGCTCGATCCCCGGGATTTACATCCACGTGTTTGCTGTACAGACATTTCGGGCAATGATTCGTAAAACCATCACCCTCCACGTGAGCGCCACAATTTTCACAAACAAAATCTTCAGTTGTCCTAGTAAATTTTTTCATTATTTCAAAATAATAGCAAAACCAATCTTGTCGTGCTAGGATATTAGGGTTTAGAAAAAGAAAATATATCGGGGCGTGGTGTAACGGTAGCATACTTGCTTTGGGAGCAAGCAGTTCGAGTTCAAATCTCGGCGCCCCGACAAATTGTAGAGTTGTTTTAGGGGCGCGAGCCCGTCTGGAGAGACGGGCGAGAGAGATTTGAAGCCTCGTTGAGTATAAATTTGAGTCTGTCCTCAGAGGAAAAATTTATCCAACGAGGGTACTGATCCTGTAAGGATCAAAACTCTCGGCGCCCCGACAAAACAAAGAGCCAAACTAACAGCTTGACAGACGGGCAGTATTATGCTAAGATACTAGGCAGACAGTCCGTGCCCATTTTAGGGCCAAAAACATCAACAAAATCCCCATTTTTTGGGGAAAGAAAGGGAATCAGACTATGAAACTCATGTCCTTTTTCGCACATCTCTTCGCTGGCATCTTCGGTGCCCGTCCGCAGGAAAGCGTCATCCCGGTCTCGCGGCATCAGTTCGCGCCCTCCCTGCCCGCCGCGGTCAAGCCGACCGCTCCGGTGGTCGTCATCGAGGCCCCCAAGACGGCGTCGAGTGGTGGCATGCTCGCCGTCGAAGTGGAGACCCCTCTCCCCGTTCGCCTCCGCGAGGCAAGGGTGACCAAGTGGAAACACTTCGAACCCGCCAAGGCGCAATTCCGCTCGAGCAGTGGGCAACTGCTGACTGCGGAAATCATTGAGGTCGCCGGCACGCTGGTTCGGCTCCGCCGCGGTCACGGCGGGACCTTCTTCCGGAGTCTGGCCTAACCAGGCTAAACTCCTCACAACGCCCGCGCACAAGTGTGCCGGGCGTTTTTATTTTGGCTAGTGAGAAGCGCGTGGACAATTCCGATTGTACACAGCGCCCGAGCAAAAACAAACTATAGGCCAAATACCCCGGGACCTTGTCCAAAAGGCCTATATATTCGTGTGCCCTATTCGTAAGGGTTCTTAACCGCTTTTTAATTCAAAATTTTAAAGGACATCTCGCTTTAAAATGTCCTTTAGAGCCACCTGCTCAATGAAACACCCTTCCCTACCTAACTAAGTATAATATCCTCTAAATGCTTAATTTTGGCCCTTTTATCGCCAAGATTAACCTGCACCGTGATAACATCAAACTGCCATTTCTGATAATCCGAAAAATTCTTCTCCAGAAGATAGGATTGAATGGTTCTGGACAATCTCTTCAACTTCCAAGGATGCACATTATCTTCAGCCCGATAACTACCTGAATTATCTGCCAAGTTTTCACGTGGAACTTTTCCCATGTCGCTTTCCGAGTTTTCACGTGAAACAGTCTTAACTTCAACAAAGTGAGTAATCTCCCCTTTTTCAGCCACAATATCTATTTCTCCCCATTTTTTCCAATAATTCCTGGCCAAAATCAAAAAGTCCTTCTTGATCAAAAAGTTACAGGCAATTCCCTCACCAAGATTTCCTATCTGTTTCTTACTAATTCGGCCAAACATTCAGCAATTATAACCTATGTTACACGTGGAACACAGGAATAGTTTAATAGCAAAATGGCTAATAACAGAAGAACTGCTGAGCCTAGGGAATTTAAAAGATTTCACATGAAACATCCAATATCCCCTAAAAACGTTTCTTAAGAAACGTTTTTAGGGGATATTGTCATAAATCATGAGAAGTCTGGTAGATTTAGAGCAATTTAACAAGTTGTCTATATTTAGAGCCATTTTTTAGGCAGAGTGGACAGGAAAGAGTGTCTTTTAGCTTTTGTCCTTAATCAACACTGTGCACAGAGTTATCCCCAGGTAGTGTCAGAAAACCCTTATTCCTGCGTGTTTTTGGTTAAATAATTGTCCCAAAATCTTTACAAATTAAAATGTCCTTTTGGAATGGTGTTTCATGGGAAACTTATACCCTTGAGCAGTAAAAAACGACCTTTCGGTCGTTTGAATTGGTTTTGCTTACTTCCGTGCTCGGGAAAGTGGGAGTTTAAACCGGAAGCGTCTGGTATTGCAGGGCGCAGCCTTGAACTTCCTCGGCTTGGAGTCACCGAGGCAGGCTTGATCGATTTTATTCACCGCTTCCGTATGACTAATCTTCACAGTCGGGTCGGGAAACATTCCAGAGAAAGCTTCGACAATTTCGGCAGGGTAATCCTGTCTGAAAATATCAACAAAGAACGAAACGGGTTGTTTCATAAGTGCCTTTCTGTTGCTTTCTTAATGATAGGGCAGTCGGGGAGTCTGCGCAAGGCTTAAATTTTTTAATCAGGATTTGATAAAAATAGATTTTAGTTTATACTGTGTCAGTAATTTAGCGGGCATGGTTTAGTGGTAGAACGTTACCTTGCCAAGGTAGAAATTCGGGTTCGATTCCCGGTGCCCGCACAGATACAAAAACTGACCAGAAGTCAGTTTTTTGTATTTTATATATATGCTAGGATGAACAAGGAAAGGCTCAACATGAACAAAAAAGCGCAGGAGGGCATTTTGCCGACAGAAAGACCGTGGAAAAGCATCGGCTTCAGAAAGAGGTGGCCCCTGAGAGGCTCCGACTACGACGAAACCGCCATAAGAAAAATCCAAGAAATCGATCTGGCGCTTCAGTTGGGAAAAGAAGAAGACCACTTACTAGTACCCTCCACAGTTTAAACCTTGAGCAACACTTGTAAAAACGGATGAAGTTTCATCCGTTTTTAAATACCAATGTGGCCAGGCTTATATCTTAGTCTCCGGTGGCCACTTCCACTTTTTTGCCGAGTAACAGGTCTTCCAAATTACCGACTTAACGGCCTCAAATAACTCATTTTGTTCGTGATCTCTTTCATCAACAAGCTGAATCAGTCTTGAGACCGCCGAGCGAGACAAATCATACGGGTCAGCACCAAAAGCCGAGTCTTCCGGACTCTTGACCTCTTTTAAAGTTTCGGCCACCAAGTCACCAAGGACGACGCGGAACTTACCCTTTAACTCATCCGAGACATTGGAGATTTCAATAATTTCGTTTGCTTCAGCTTCGAGTCTCGGCATTTCCAAATGAAACATGCCGATTTCGGTCTCTAATAAATTTTCTGCTGATTCTTGTGGGTTTTTCATATAATTGTGCCTTTATTGTACGCCATTCGAACCTGTTTTCAAAACAGAAACATGCAAAGAACAGTCTGCAGTGGAGATTTTTTGGCTTTGCTGTGGTCAGGAATAATTTGTTTGCCGTCGCAAACAAATTTTCCCGACCCGGACTCGCGGCCTCGCCTGCTGGCTCGGCAACGCTCCGCCTCGCACAAGTCCGAAAAAATCTCCCGCAGGGGAGATTTTTTGGCTTGTGCGCTCAGTAGGACTCGAACCTACAACAAGTGATCCGAAGTCACTTATGATATCCATTTCACCATGAGCGCATAAACATCAAACTTGTTTATAATACTCTATTAACAGTTTTTGCCAAGCGAACATTTTTACCAGAATGGCCCGGCTGTATATCGAAAATCTCATACATCCTTTGTAAGTTGGGTTTTTCTTTATCTTGTGAGGAGTAAATTTGTAAACTGTTTTCTCAAATTTTGATTCATCAACGCCTAAGGATTTCGCCCACCAATTCTCACAATTTTCCCTTGCATACGGCTTATGAATATACAATCGCCAGCCAGTCCCAAATCCTTCCAGATCAAGATATTTTCTAACCCACTTGAGCATAACTTTGTGCATTTCCACATCAGAATTAACAAAGTAAAAATAACCGCCCTGTTTTGCACCTTCGGCCCAATACAGCAAGACCCCGGCCACAAACAATGGGTCTTTGATGTACTTTGCAAATTCTCTTTTGGCAATTTTTTGAATCTCCTCCTCTCTTTTTAGTCTTTTAGTACGGTTAGTAAAAGCGGCTTTGAGCCTAGCGCCATCCTTTCGCTCCTCAGTCATTCTATTCAGATAACTGAGCTCTTTTGGGGTCAAAGTAAGATGATTCAGCCAGCGGGAAACTGAGCTTTTCGCCACCGGCACAAGTTGCAAAATTTCCTTATAACTGTGGCCGAGCTTTCTAAGCCTAATTACTTCAGCCTTCTCTTCTAACCTAGATTTCATGCCATATATTATATATTGAAGGTTCGGAAGGCACAACCAGAAAGTTAGCGAAAAGAGAAAAGCTTTTGTAGAATAGGGAAGTGAAAGCCAAAACTAGCGACCACGAACTTAGTATCCCGAAAGAAATCAGCACTGTTGCAGAAACCCTGAAAAAAGGCGGTTTTGAAGCCTATCTCGTGGGCGGTTGTGTGCGTGATTTACTTTTGAATCTCAAACCAAAGGATTGGGATGTCGCCACCAGTGCCAAGCCGGAAGAAATTATTAAACTTTTTACCAAAACTTTTTATGAAAATAATTTCGGCACTGTCGGGGTGGTAAATGAAACCGCTACTGACGAAACTTTGAAGGTTGTCGAGGTGACGCCTTTTCGACTGGAAGGGGAGTACAGTGACTTCCGACGACCGGACAAAATTGAGTGGGGAAAATCTTTATCGGATGATTTGAAGCGACGCGATTTTACAATTAATGCTCTGGCGCTAGAAATTGAAAAATTTGGTGCCGAAGAAGATAGCTACAAAGGCAAGTTGACCGACCTTTACGACGGACAAAAAGATTTGACCGGAAAAATCATCAGAGCTGTGGGTGATCCGCACGAGAGATTTGGCGAGGATGCCTTGCGAATGCTTCGCACCGTCCGCATTTCCGCCGAGTTAGGATTTAAAATCGAAAATGAGACAAAAAAGGCTATTCAGAGCCACGCCAGCTTGCTCGAAAAAATCGCCAAGGAGAGAATTCAAACTGAATTTTCCCGAATCATTATGTCCAAAGAACCAATGAAAGGCCTGCTTTTGGCTCAAGAACTGGGACTACTTAAGTTTGTAGCGCCGGAATTTGAGGTGATGTTTGGCGTCGAGCAAAACAAGTCACATATTTATGATGTTTGGGAGCATTCTTTGAGAGCTCTGCAACATGCCGCTGATAAAAATTACAGTTTAGAGATTAGACTGACTGCTTTGCTCCATGATATTGGCAAGCCGGAGAGCCGAAGATTCTCTAAAGAATCAAATGACTACACTTTTTACGGCCACGAAGTTATCGGTGCCAGAATTGCCGTTAAATTTTTGAATAATTTAAAATTTCCGAAAAAGCTCATTGACCAAGTTCGAGCACTGGTGCGTTGGCACATGTTTTTTTCCGATACCGAACAAATTACGCTCTCCGCAGTTCGCCGAATGATTAGGAATGTCGGACAAGAAAATATTTGGCACCTGATGGACGTGAGAATCTGTGACCGTATTGGGATGGGCCGACCAAAAGAGGATCCTTACCGACTTCGCAAGTACCACGCCATGATCGATGAGGCTTTGCGAGCCCCGATTTCCGTTGGAATGCTCAAAATCAGTGGCGCCAAGGTTATGGAGCTCACCGGCGAAGCGCCGGGACCGAAAATTGGCTTTATCCTGCACGCTTTGCTTAGCGAGGCTTTGGAAAACCCCGACCTGAATAGTTCCAACCATCTCGAAAAAAGGGCTAAGGAGTTGGCTTTATTGAACATTAAGGAACTTGAGAAACTTGGAGAAGCTGGAAAGTTGAAAAAGGAGGATGAGGAGGAGAAAGAGATTAAAAAATTGAGAGGGAAGCATAAGGTGAGATAACTAGTTTGTAGTTAGTAGTTGGTAGTGAGTAGTTAGGGAACACAAGAAGAAGAAAAGGCCCGCGCATCCGATGCGCGGGCCTTTAATCACCTAACAAACAAAAACCGCCACTCAAGCGATGCTTTGTGGCGGTTGAAAGAGAGCTCCAGAACTACGTATGCAGATTGTGACGCAATACCTAGAAAGACAAAATTTAAAGTGATTGCAAGTTTTGCGTACTACTTTGTTCTGCTCCGCTAGCCCAGAAAATCCTTTCGGGAGCTGGCCAGCTCACTAACTGATATGTGTCCTTACCGACACTGAACAAAAAGAACTAAAAATTATTACGAGCAATTGTGGAGAAGTTTGTTTGAGGCAAAACTTTTAGCTCGTTTCTGTCCTTAAGTATAATCGATATAAAAGACATGTAAAGGACAAACTGTGGATAAACTCCCGTTCGCTCATATTTTAAAAAACACGCATATTTGTCTGCTGACAAATTGCTATGCTCAATCCGTCGATTTCCGCAATGTTTTTTAAAATACGGCTTCACTCCAATGGAAAAGAAACTAGAGAGAAGAGCCTGGTCGATATTTCAGACGCTGGCGATAAAGGACACATGTTCATAACTTTCTTGTAATGTCCTTTATGAGGAGTATCATTAACATCAGAAAGATGTTGGATCAGTTTCAACTTTAACCAGTGGAGGTTTCATGAGTGAAATTCACAAAGCCCGGAAGTCTTATTGGAGCAAGAAAATTCTTCGCCAAATCCGGCGACACGGTGGCCTCACGAGTTGGTGGCACTGGATTCAAATCAGGTTCGCCTGATTCACATCGGCCAGCGTTTCACGCTGGCCTTTTAGATTTCTTAAATTAAAAAACCCAGTAGTAGATTTTGATATTGGGTTAAACCCGATTCCACAAAGTGGAACGATATCAAAATCACTACTGGGAGTGCCCGCCACTTATGGCGACGGGTGTGAAACTGCAAACTTCGGATCAGGCCTTGGAGGCGAGCGGTTTCCCAATCAACTCCTCAGCGAGACCGGGCAAGCGGGCTTTGGCGGCCGCAGCTTCGGCTTCAGCCTTCGCTTCTGCCTCTGCCGCATCTTTTTTTGCCTTAATCAACACATCGGCCGCCTGATGGTATTTCGCCAAGTCGCGTTCAACCAGGCCAAACCGACACCCTGCATTGGCGATTAACTGGCACTCATTGTGAATGCTCGCCACCCTAACCATCAGAGCAAACGACTCCTCAAAACTAAGCCCCTTCGTATTCGTCGTGGTAACTTCTTGGCATTGGTGGGCCTCGACCAGCAACCTGATCAGCCAATCCTCGATCAAACCTTTCGCCGTCTGGGCATTCAGGTTTTTGATCGAAACCATGACTTTACCCGCTTCGGCAAACGAGTGACTAAGGCGGTTGAAGAGGTTACAAACATCTTGGGCATAGGTACCGGTACAGCCTCTGGCTGTACCATATTTCCGGCCAAAGACCAGGCAGAACATGACCACGATCAATGCCACCCCGAGGTAGCACGAGATTATTCTCATAATTTCCGGCACCTGGGCGTTAATTACAAGCAGACCTAAGTTGGAAATCCCCCCTATCAGGCCACCGAAAATGGCCTGATAGTACGACTCCGTACTTTTTGCAAGTAGTGGATTGGCCAGGTTCGTCTTGGCCCACATAACCGGTAGAAAGTCCGGCAACTCACCTTGGCGGTGAAACTGCCAGACATCAGACTCACATAATTCGTTGTAGGTGATGGTGCCCTTGGGCGCCTGAACTTTAACATCTCTCATTTCTGACCTTTCTCTTTTTTTGTGTTTGATGAACTTGCCTTCGTGGCAGGAGGTAGCTTCAGGCCACATTCCCACAAGGATTTACGCCCTTGAGAAAACACTTCTCTCTGCAAAACAGGCGACAAGACTGTTCTGTCTGCGATACTACCACCAAACAGTGCCTGTGTCAAGCCCAATCCGCCGGCAAAGCCTTGACAAACCAGCCAAGAGTGATAGCTTTTTGATAGGGTTCACTTCAAACCAAAACAAACAGAAAGGCGTCCTATGCCCACAGCAGAGTTGGATATCAGCAAAGAGACACTTCACCGAGAAGCGGTCGAACTGGGTTTGCCCATTACTAAAACTCTTAACTGGTCTCACATCTGTGCCAGGCGAGGCTTGGTCAATCGGGCCAGAGAACTCGGCCACCCCGATCCGACCCACCTTGAAACTGAAGATATCGCCCGACTAGGCAATCATATCACCAGGCTAGCCGGACAATACGGCCACCCCAATCCGGAGAATGCGAGCTTGGCCCAGGTCCGGCCACTCCTTCCCGAGAGCGCGCTCGCAGAAATCTCCCCGGAGAAACTGAAAAGTTTATGCGCCAAAAAGGCTGTCGCCTGAGCAACCAACCCAACGCAAGTTGGGTTTTTAATTTGAAACTTCAGTCGAAGCCTTCCAGATTTCATCAAACTGAACTTTTATCAATTTGGCAAAATCCTGGCTTTGTACAACAAAACCGAAGCCCTCTTTTTCAGACGACAAAAAGGCTACTTTGTCTTCATACATCCAGTAGCCCATGTCCCAAGTCATACCAGGCGGAGCAATTCTTAAATCTCGCAAATGTTCTTCTCCAGAGCCAAGATACGGATATTTTTTGGTATCCAAAATCTTGTCCTTTGGCCAAATGACCCGGAGAGCGATATTTCTTTGGACCCTTTTAACATTCAAATCTTTTAGATATTCGTCTCCCAGCACTTTCATCATCTCACTCATCGGCCACATCAGGATCGTATCGATATTTCGGTTAAGCATAATGTGATTGATCACTTGCTTCACCCCTTCTTTCCCAGAATAAAATTTTATTTTCGGTTCAATAAAATTAGCTTTCTTTAAAAGCACTGGCAGAGCCTCTTTAAATTGTTTTTTCTCATTTTCCAAATCATTAATTTTGTCATTCAAAAGTTCCTCGAGATTTTTGATGTCATCAATTGAGAAAATTTTCCGTCCTTCCTCGCTTCGCTCCATCACCAGGCCGTGTTGGATAAGAATTTTGAGATGATCATAGACAGAAGGGCGGGGGATTGAGATTTTCCCGGCCAAAAGCTTGGCAGTGGTCGGGCCATTATTCAACAGCTCATTAAAAACCAGCTGGGTAATTTCTGACAGACCTAACTCCTTAAAAATTTTTTTAAACATAAAATTATTTTCTAAAATTCCAACATATCCTTTAGTATAAAGCTTTTTGCCTGTTTTGTCGAGATTCGACGACAACTTTACATACTTGACAAAATTTGATATTATATACACAGAAAATCAGGGTCCTAGAAATCCAAATGGATTTCCTCTGAACAGAGATCCTTAAAAAAAGAAAACCATGGAAGCAACACTTGAAAGACAAACTCTCCCGGAACAATTCGTCTCTGATGAAGAGGCGGAGCAAGCCCTGCAAGCGGCGCTCGGCAATTCGACCCTTGAATCAGCCGAGAAGCAACTTGGATATACTCACCAGAAACTTCTGAAGGAACGCGAACGGATTGGTGACCTGAGAAAAGAAAAACCCCTCGCTAAGGAACTCCGTGTCGCCGGCATCAAACCATTCACTTGGCAGTCGGTAGACGAATGGAAAAAGGAAAAGGCTTGGTGTTTCCGCTTCTCGACGGAAAATCATCCGGTGTTGTGGTTTCTGACCTGGTTCACCCCAATCATAGTGGCGGTAGTTGCAGATTGCACCTTCTTTAGTCGTCTAGTCGGGGACACCAGTAGCGATGGTGGGGGGCTGCTAGGCTTTGTGGTCTGGTTTTTTTCAATGGTCACATCCTGTTGTCTTTTTAACAACGAAGATGATGACCGGACCAGTTGGGAGGAGCGACGCACCCTGAAAAACAACATTCCGCGCGGGATTGTGAAATATCTGACCGCCATCGCGAGTGGCTCAATAGTCGGTTGGATCGGGGATTATCTCACCGGCCCGCCGAGTAAGATTTGGCAGACTGTGTCACTAGCCGGATATGGCGGGTTCGTACCGGAAGAAGCTTTAGCGACAGCTTTGGAAATCAAGACTCGCTGTCCAAAAGCCGAGCTCTTGGTAGATGAGTTAGTCGATAATTACAGGGTACGAAATGATCCCTTTCTAGTCGCAAAGCTTGACGACGAAACCTATTACATCGAAGTTTGGGACGAGAAAGGTTTCGTTGGCAAATACAACTGAAAGGAGACTGATATGTATCACTGGTTGATTGTCCTGATTCAAATTGTCGGTGTTCTGAGTTGTTTTCTCGGTTTCGTCCTGATGATGGTTGGATTCAATTATGCCCTCTGGGGATCAGCCCTACGAAACCGGGATGCTATCCCAGACGGACTGACCATTACCGTCATCGGAGCAGTCTTGTTCTTCGCACCTTTGGTAGTCGAAAAATTCTGCTTTTGAAGCTTACAGGCCCGCAACTCCGTTGCGGGCCTTTTTACTTCCAGTTCAGATAAACTGACCCGCAGACTTAAACCTATTTAATCTCAAAATTGCTTGAAATTTGATAGATATATGATAATATCATATTAAATTATCATATAATTATAAAACCCTATGAGTACTCTATCTGTGCCATTAACTCCCGAGCTTGAAGCATTTATCAATCAACAGGTGAAAAGCGGCAAGTCTGCCAACAAGGCCGCGGTAGTTCGGTATGCCATTCAGAGAATGTCCGAAGAGGAGGCAGTAAATGAGATTCTACAGGCCCAAAGAGAGCCGGTGCTTAGAGGAAATTTGCGGCAACTAATGAAGAAGATTAAATAATCTCGGTATGAAAATTGCCTATAAAGCGACTTTCATCAAGAAACTAAATCGGCTAAACCTTGAGCTACAAGGTGAAGTTTTCCAAAAAATCGAACTCTTCAGAAACCCAACCAACCATAAACTGCTTCGGGTTCACAAACTGCACGGCCAATTTAAGACTTGTTATAGCTTCTCGGTTAATTATCAAATTAGAATCATTTTTGAATATCTCTCGAAAAATGAAGCGGTGCTTTTGACCATCGGCGACCACCAAATTTATCAGTAATTCTCAATAAAGGCAGGGAGTTAACTATTTCAATTCCAATAAAACCGGACAATGGTCAGAGCCTAAAACTTCCGGCAAGATTTCAGCCTTAGTGACTCGTGATTTTAGGACAGGGGAAACCAAAATATAATCAATCCTCCAACCAACATTTCGTGCGCGGGCGTTGGCAAAGTGACTCCACCAAGTGTAGTGGCCGTTGCCTTGATTGAATAATCTGAAAGTATCAACAAAACCGGCGTCGATAAAAGCTTGGAAGCCGGCCCTTTCTTCCTTGGTAAAACCCTTGTTGCCTTCGTTTTCTTTCGGCCGAGCCAAATCATCTGGCGTGTGTGCCACATTCAAATCACCACAAAAAATTACCGGCTTGTTTTTTTCTAAATCTTGGCAGTAAGAGAGAAAGGCCGGATCCCAATGTTTATGTCGGAGGGGAATTCTCGACAAATCATCCTTGGCGTTCGGCGTGTAAACTGTGACGACATAAAATTTTTCAAACTCGGCAGTGATAACCCGACCCTCGGTGGCCGGATCACCGTAATTGTCAGCCAAGGGACCGTATTTTTTTAAAATCTTTCCGGGAAAATTATTTGAAACGCTTAAGAGTTTAGTTTTACTAAAAATTGCTGTGCCGGAATAACCTTTTTTCACAGCCGAGTTCCAATATTCTTCATACTCAGGCAGATCAATAGGGGACTCTTCTTGTTTCGCCTTCGTTTCCTGCAGACACAAAATGTCCGGCTGATATTTTTCGACAAAAGGCACGAACAGACCCTTCTTGGCTACTGCCCTGATGCCGTTTACGTTCCAAGAAATGATTTTCATTGTTCAATAATAGCACCCCCGTGAAGTGATTGACAAAACTTAAAAAAACTATATATTCAAAAATAGAAAACCTCAACGAAAGGTCCTAATATGTCGATGTCTCTTGGACTCTCATTTGTGCAAAGACAGGAATTGTCGCCGCAACAGTTGCTCAACCAACGTCTGGCTCAGAAATTTGAACTGACTCAGGAACTAATCGCCACGATTTACGACAGTGGCCAGCTCATTTACCAACCGAACGCCGTCTGTCCGAAATGCAGACACGAACTCACGTCTGTGGAAATCTTACGGGGTTTCCGTCCGGTCCCGACCGACCCGACAACTCGTTGCCCGAAATGCAAACACCGATTCCAGGCTCGACTCTTGGCCCACAGAGGTTCGACGAGGGCGGAAATAATTTTTCTTTGCCCGTGCCAAACTTTGTCCCAACTCCAATTCTGGCGAAGCCAAGGAAAATCCTGGGACAAATTCGAGAAAAGCGAACACGGAGTCTACCGCTCAGCCCTCATCCATTTTGGCAGTCTGAAGTCGGCCTTGAGTCTGATTGGGGTGTTGGACTACGAGGAACCCCCGACGCCGAATTGGCAGAGCAAAGTTCGACCGTTTCTCGGACAACTTCCCGACGCCGTGATCGCGAGGACTGTGAAGCAACCAGCTTCGGCCATTCGACGCTTCCGCCTCGGCATGGGAATCGAGGCTTGCGATCGCAAATATGGCGAAGACTAAAGCCTTTGGGCCCGACACCAAGTGTCGGGCCTTTTTCTTTAGCCATTGTTTCTGCCATGAAACTTTTTATGCACGTCGCGCAGATGTTTGTCAGTCACATGAGTGTAAATCTGGGTGGTATTGATGGAGGCGTGTCCCAAAAGAGCTTGCACACTTCTTAAGTCGGCACCATTACTAAGCAAGTCAGTGGCAAAACAATGCCGGATCACATGGGGTGTCACTTTTTTAGAAATTCCAGCCTTGATTGCATAATATTTTACAATTCGTTCAACCGAACGCTTCGTGAGTCCGGCTTCCTCGTTCTTAGCTTTTTCTTTTCCTTCAACTTTTACAAACATTGCGTCCTCGACATCTGGCCTTTTGTCCAAATATTTTTTAAGCGCGGTTTTGGCGCCAGGAGAAAGGAAAACTACTCGGATTTTTTCACCTTTACCGCGCACGGAAAATTCATCCGAACTTAAGTCCAAATCACGTGAAAGGGAACAGAGCTCGGAGACACGCAAACCGGTTGAGAACAGAAGCTCTAAAATGGCCTTATCCCTCAACGCTTTAAGGTCGTCACCTTTTGGTGCCTCAAGTAAACGGTGTAGCTCTTCGGTCGAAATCAAATCAATGTGCCTTTCACCGATTTTAGGCAATTCAATAAATTCCGGTGACAAAGTTTTCACACCTCGCTTGGCTAAATATTTCAGAAAGGCGCGCAGAGCGATTAAATGATAGCTCTGGGTTTTCTTTTTTAAAGTACCGGCTTCCTCGGCTCGATTGTTGCTCTGCCGATTGAGCCAGAGACGATAATCTCGAATTACTTGCTCGGTTAAATTTTTCGGATCAGTAATTTTGGCAAAACCCAAAAAGCGATTGAGGTAGCGGTCATAATTTTCGACAGTCTTAACACTGCGACCTCTCTCAATTTCAATATATTCCAGAAACTCCTGCTTTAAAGTTTTTAGCTCGGCCATCGCATGAATAATTATATCAGATTTAGTGTCGCACAATATTACTTGAAGTTGAGCCCTGTTATGCTAGGTTTAAGGCCAGGAGAAGTACTTTATGATAAAAAATAATGTTCTCAAGATCTATGTCGGTTGTAGTCTGACTCACGCCCCCGAGGAATTCAAGCGACAAGTCGACAGACTGAAATCGATACTGAGAGACATCCCCGGGGTTGAAGTCCTGGAATTTCTGGGACTCTCTCGTGGCGACTGCCGCGAAGTATATGTTCACGACATTACCGACTGTGTTAATGTCTGTGACTTACTGATTGCCATCTGCGATCATCCGGCAATTGGACTCGGCTGGGAAATGGCCGTGCAAGTTGAGAAACGGAGGCGACCACTTTTGGCCATCGCACACTGTGATGCCAAAATCACGAGACTGATCCAAGACCCAGATGTGCCAAACTACCGGCTCGTCCGCTACAAGGATATCTGCGTCGACATACCGCCTCTGGTACGGCTACTCGTCGAAGCAAATCTCGACATGGGGGCTTTACCAAAAGCTGCCTAACAAAATCCTTCCCGCCAACTTGGCGGGATTTTATATATCTCATTTTTATTAGGATGCTTTACCAGTGGAGATTCTTAACTATTCATGTGTGCGTATTCGTGGCTTCGCTATTCGCATACTTGCTTAGAAACACCATTTATGCTATTGTTCTCCACATGATTTCAAAGACCAAAAAAGCCAAAGTTATCAAGGAAGTGGCCATCCACGATAAGGACACCGGCTCACCGGAGGTCCAGATTTCCATTTTAAGCCGAAGAATTGAGGAGCTGGCTTCCCATTTGAAGAAAAATCAAAAAGATAACCATTCCAGAAGGGGACTTTTGTCTATGGTGGCCAAACGCCAGACTCATTTAAAATATTTGCAAAAGAAAAATGTCCGACGCTACAACGCTATTCTCAAGAAACTCGATTTGAAGAAGTAAAATCTCGAAGAATATCCGCCAAAGGCGGATATCTTCTTTTTGGAGTATAATTGGTTTAGAAATCATTTTTAATAATTTTAATATTTGCATTGTCATTTTCATTTTTGACCTTTGCATTTTGATTTAAATAATATGTCTGTAATCAAACACAGTAGTCAGAGAGTTGGGATCTTTATTGATACCCAAAATCTCTACCACACCGCCCGCAATCTTTACGGCGCGCGTGTCAACTTCGGCCAAGTCGTCAAAGACGCTTTGGCAGGAAGACAACTAATCAGGGCGATGGCTTACGTCATCACCACCGAAAGTGGCGAAGAGAAAAGCTTTTTCGAAGCTTTGACTAAAGTTGGAATTGAAACCAAGACCAAAGACTTGCAGATTTTCGGTTCCGGCGCCAAGAAAGCCGACTGGGATGTCGGTCTCGCCGTCGACGCAATTAAAATGGCACCGAAACTTGATGCCGTTATCATCATCTCCGGCGACGGTGACTTCATTCCTTTGGTCGAATATCTACAGATGAATGAAGGCTGCCAAGTTGAAGTCGTCTCATTCGGTAAATCAACTTCCGGCAAATTGACCGAGGCCGTCGATGATTTCTTCGACCTCGATTCCAATCCAAGAAAATATCTCTTAGGAAATCCGAGTGCCAACCGCGCCCGGAGACCGATGAGAAAAAATTCCGGACCTTCAACAGGAGCTTCGGAAGAAGTGGCCTAAAAAGACCGGAACAACACCCCGCACTAAAAGTGCGGGGTGTTGTTGCTTTTTACCCAATTATGTGGAGAATTGATTTCAGAAACCTCAACAAGTGGCCAAGTGCGACAGGCACTTGGCCGTGAAAGGACACCGTGAACCTTAATAATGACAGGCTGGAAATCATTCGTGGCGCTTTGATTGGCACTGCCTTGGGAATTCTCATCGGCCACCGAATCGGCGGTTTTTGGGGGCTCCTCGTTGGCATGGCGACCGGCTTCGTGACCGGAGTGCTGATGGCAAATCCCTTTCGGGTCTGCCGGACTGTTGGCGAAATTTACCGCGAAGTCACAACTATCCTGAGGGCTGCGCCCCGGCAGATCCACTTGAGACTGAAAGAGTTGGTATTGGCACCAAGTGGTTCGACTCAAAACAAGGATCCCAACAATTTCAGTTCCCGACTTAAGAGAAATGGAATTGTAATTATAAAAGACTTCGGCGTCATGGTAATTATTTTCGGGACTTTTTGCCTAACTTTGACACAGCCTTTTATCGCCGGCCTTAGTTGCGACGACCCAGCTGGTACAGTCCTAATGAATTGGTTTGTGCCTCTTTTGTTTGCAGTCATTTCATTCTCCGCTTTCATGGCCCTTCTCACCGGAGATAACAGTTTATTAAAGGAACTGACCGGGACCAGAGGCGAGTTAGCCTGGCCACTGTGCAAAATGCTTAATTCCGCGATTTATGAGGGTGAAATTTTCAAATGGGCGTCTAAACAGCGTCTTTGGAATAGCTTAGGGCTCGACAGATTCTTTGCCTTCATTGATAACCAACTGGAGACCTTCTTTCATTGGCTTGAATCTAAGTTCAAGGAAAAAAGCACCAACGAGAGAGAGGTCTCTTTGGACAGAATTTTGGCTATGCTCTGCACGGCCTTTCTGGGAATGGTCTTGACCACAATCGGGGCATACTTATTCCTGATTCTGTCACTCTTCTTCTTGGCACTCACGGGCTTAATCGTACTCCTCGACCTACCGACGATGATCTTCGTCCGAATCGCCACTCGCCCAGCCTTGGCGGCCGGCGAAGGCGCGGCGACGGCCATTTTTCTGGAAGGAATTTTCTATCGATCATTCGAGGCCGCTTCCGGCTATGATTGGTTGAGGCTCATCCTGTTCTCGCTACTCGGCGCCATCCTCGGCATTTCAGCTTATGCCTTACGACAAAGGCTGATTACCGTCGGAGCCATTGTTAAAGAAACTTGATTCCCGCCCCGCACAGGCAGCCTGTGCGGGGCATTTTTATTTCCCCAGCTTTTTGCTATAGTGTCATCATTATTAAAATAAAATACTAATCCACGAATCTTATCCTAATCCACGAATTACGAATGAGGTCATTCGGATATTAGTAGATTGGCATGAAATTTGTAGATTGGTATCAACAATCTATGAAGAAAAAAGAATTCTCCACGATAGTCGGCGGCAAGACTTTGACCGCAACCTTCAGCGACTTGGCCGAAAGGGCTAACGGTTCAGTGATGTTGCGCTACGGCAACACAGTTGTGTTGGCGACCGCAGTAATGTCAAAAGAATCTCGCGATGGCGAAGATTTCTTACCGCTCACAGTTGATTATGAGGAAAAGTTTTACGCTTCCGGTCAAATTCTCGGCTCGCGATTTGTGAGAAGGGAAGGTAAGCCGTCAGACGAAGCAATCCTCTCCGGCCGAATTGTCGACCGCACCATCCGCCCGCTTTTCGATCACTGGATTCGAAACGAAATCCAATCAATCATCACGGTGCTCTCGATTGAAGAGGACGACCCGGATATGCTCGGCATCTGGGGCGCCTCGCTCGCGATTGGAACCTCGCATATCCCTTGGAACGGGCCAGTTTCCGCAATTCGCTTGGCCAAGATGAAAGGCGATGACAACTTCATCATCAATCCCAGCTACAAAATCCGCGAAGACAAAAATCTGGAATTTGAACTTGTGGCCTGTGGCAAAGACGGCAAAATCAACATGATCGAGCTCGGTGGCAACGAAGTCCCGGAAGAAACCGTCGCCAAAGCTTTGCAATTTGCTTCCGAAGAAATCGAAAAGGTCCAGGATTTTCAAAATAAAATCATCAAAGAAATCGGCAAAAAGAAATTGATAATTCCGAAGCCGGAAACACCGAAAGAACTGACCCCGCTTTTCAAAGAAATCGTGCTCGCTAAACTCGAGAAGCAAGTTTTTACTGGTGTGCCGGGTGACACTTCGATTGAGGCACTCAAGAAAGAGTGGCTCACGGCGGTTGAAGAGAAATTTCCTGGCACCAATATCAACCTACCGATCGATCTCTTTGAAGATGCCACCAATGAAATCGTCCACACCGAAGCGATTGAGAATAATCGCCGAGCTGACGGCAGGAAGATTGATGAAATCCGCCCACTCTACGCGCAAGCCGGCGGAATTTCGCCAATTCTTCACGGTTCAGGAATTTTCTATCGAGGTCAAACCCACATTCTGACCGCGCTCACCCTGGGTGGTCCTTCCGACACCCAAATTATTGACGGAATTGAAGAAAAAAATGTACAAAAGCGTTTCATGCACCATTACAACTTCCCACCATTCTCAACCGGTGAAACCGGCCGAGCCAGTAGCACCAACCGCCGAATGATCGGCCACGGCGCTCTCGCGGAAAAAGCCCTCGTGCCAATAATTCCTGACCAAGAGCAATTTCCTTATACCATCCGTTTGGTCTCGGAAGCTCTTTCTTCCAATGGTTCGACTTCAATGGGTTCGGTCTGTGGCTCGACTCTGGCTTTGATGGACGGCGGTGTACCAATCAAGAAACCGGTGGCCGGCATCGCTTCCGGTTTAATGCTTAGCGAGGACGGTAAGAAATATAAAGTGCTCACTGACATTCAGGGACCGGAAGACCACTATGGCGATATGGATTTTAAAGTCGCGGGCACACTGGAAGGCATCACCGCTATGCAGATGGATGTGAAAGTCGGCGGTATTCCGCTTTCCATTTTTCCGGAAGCTCTCGAGAAAGCTCGGCTAGCCCGAATTCAAATTTTGAAAGTCATCACCGAGGCCATCCTGGAACCGCGACCGGAAATCTGCGCCAAGGCGCCAAAAATCCTAATCATCAGAATCAAACCGGACCAGATTGGCGGCGTCATCGGCTCCGGTGGCAAGACCATCAATGACATCAAGGAAAAAACTGGAGTGGAGGCCATCGACATCGAGGATGACGGCAAAATTTTCATTACCGGTAAAAATGGTTCAGCTGAAAAAGCGAAAAAGATTATTGAGGAAATGACACACGAATACAAACGCGGTGAAAAATTCCAAGGTGAAGTGGTAAAAATCTTGGACTTTGGCGCTTTTGTGAGAATCGGCTACAACGCCGAAGGTTTGGTACACATTTCTGAAATCGCGCCCTTCCGAGTCGACCGGGTCACCGCCGTCCTGAAAGAAGGCGACAAAGTACCGGTCGTCGTTAAAGAAATCGATGAGCGAGGCCGAATCAGTCTCTCAATCAAACAAGCCGACCCGAACTTCGTGAAACAGCCGGGGAAAGTTTAGAGGTTTAGAAGTTTGGAAGTTGAAAAGTTTAAAACCGCCAAGCATTTACATGTAACTACTTGGCGGTTTTCCATTCGTGTCATTCGTTTTCATTCGTAATTTGTGTCGTGTGCCGGTCTACTTTAAAGCTTCATGTTTCAAGCTTTATATCGTATAATTTCCAAATGGATCCTGAACTTAGCCAATTTCTTGGGGGTAATTCCGCGACACCAAAGCCCGAAACCTCAGCTATCCCGCCGAAACCGCCAACACAGCCGATGCCACCACCCCCGGTGCCACCAAAACCAACAACACCGGAAACCCCGACATCTTTACACGGCCAAACAATCGGCCCGTTTTTTAGCGATTTAAACGGCAACCACGACAACAAAGACGCGGAGCTAAAGCCTTTGCGAACCTACGAAGGTGATGTTGCCGCTTTTATGAAATCTCACGGCACTTCAACAGTCTCAATCGCCACCGCCGAAAGTCAAAGACGAGCCGCCACCCCGATTGAAAGAGTCTCAACTACCACCGGTGAGGAGCCGAAATCCTACACAACTCTAATCGTCACAATCATCAGTTTGATTTTAGTCGTTGGTGGAATCACGGCGATTTTCTTTGCCGTCAATTCGGTCAAACCGCCGACTACGGTCATAGTCGAGGAGATCAAAACTTTGATTCCAACCGAATCACAGAAGGGAATCGACCTAAACCTTATCGACACGGCCCGTCTGAAATTAATTTTGCAGAATGAGGTTTCCAACAGCAAAATACCACTCGGCTCATTTTTGGGCTTTTATTTCACCCAAACCAACGCCTCGACCGGCAAACAAATTTTACCAGCCCAGCAATTCTTAAAATTATTGGTTAAAAATATCCCCGACTCGCTTTTGCGTACCATTTCCAACGACTTTCTTTTTGGTTTGGTCTCTTATGATGGTAATCGGCCATTTTTGATTTTAAAAGTTGATTCCTTCCAGCAGGCTTACGCCTCAATGTTAGAGTGGGAAAAAGATTTAGCCTACGACTTTTCTGACCTCTTGGCCTATCCAAACGACACTTCGGTCGCCACAACCACCGCCTCCACGAACGCTTTGCTTTTCAACGACCAGCTCTTTAGTGATACGGTAATTAAAAATAAAGATGTAAGAATTTTGCGAACCGCAACCGGCCGAACCAGAATCCTTTATTCAATTTTGGACCAATCGACAATTTTGATCACCCCAAGCGAAAACGCTTTCGGCAAAGTTTTGGAACGCCTTGCCACCGCTTCGTTGGTGAGGTAGCGCTCGACACCGATTACAAATACCCGCGAACTCTTAACCTCTTTTATATTCGTGTGCCCTATTTGTAAGGGTTCTTAACTATTCGTGGATTTGTGTCGTGAGCTCGCTGTAGTATAATAGCGAAATGATTGATACAACAAAACTCAAAACCAAATTAGAAGCTGAGCTCGCCACCCTCGAGACCGAACTTAATGGCATTGGCCAAAAAAATCCCAATAACCCGGCCGATTGGCAAGCTACACCGGGAAACATCGACGCCGATAGCGCCGACCGCAATGAAGTTGCCGACACCATTGAAGAATTTGAAGACAACACCGCCATTCTCAAAGATTTGGAGATCCGTTACAACAATGTCAAAGACGCGCTCGCCAGGATTACCGCCGGCACTTACGGAACCTGTGAAGTCTGCAAAAAAGCCATCGACCCTAAACGATTAGAGGCCAACCCTTCTGCCACCACCTGTATTGAACACACGAAATGAAACACCAATAACCAAGAGACAATAACCAAAATTAAGTTGGTTGGAATTTGTTTGATTATTGTTTCTTGGATTTTGTTATTTGATTACTATGTCTTTCTCAAGAGTTCTTTCCGCCCAGACAAATTATCTGGACGCGGCGATTATCAAAGTTGAAACCGACTTATCAAAAGGCCTGAATTCTTTTTCGATTGTCGGCTTGCCGGACAAAGCGGTGGAAGAAGCCAGGGACCGCATTTCGGCCGCTATCAAGAACAGCGGTTTTCTTTCACCTAAACAGAAGAACCAGAGGACGGTCGTAGCGCTCGCACCGGCGGAACTCAAAAAGGAGGGTGCCAATTTTGACCTGGCAATTGCTCTGGGTTATCTCTTAGCTACCAAACTAATTCGTTTTAACCCGGAAAAAAGACTGTTTCTTGGAGAATTATCCCTCGATGGCAAACTTCAACCGATTGCCGGCAGTTTAGCCCTAGTCTCGGAAGCCAAAAAACGCGGAATTGAGGAAGTTTATCTGCCAAAACAAAACGCCACGGAGGGTGCTTTAATTTCTGACATAAAAATTTTTGGTGCCGACAATTTACTAGAAATTATTGCCCACCTAATCGAGAAAAGCCTCGACAAAACAGATGAGAGCCCGAGAATTTTGAAATTTGAGCTAGAAGTCACTCCACCAACCCAAGTTATTTATGAGGAGCCGGAGCGGGGTTTGGATTTATCAGATATCAAAGGTCAAGAAAGCGCCAAAAGAGGACTTTTGATTTCGGCCGCCGGTGGCCACAACTTGGCAATGTACGGCCCGCCCGGTACCGGCAAAACCATGCTGGCCCGAGCTTTTACCCATCTTTTGCCAAGCCTCTCTTTTGAAGAAGCTTTGGAGGTGACGGCCATCCATTCGGTTTCCGGAACACTTAAAGAAACCTTAGTGACTCGGCCACCACTTAGAAGTCCACATCACACCTCCTCGTATGTTGCGATTGTCGGCGGTGGTACAGTGCCGAAGCCAGGAGAAATTACTCTCGCCCACCGAGGAGTTTTGTTTTTGGACGAATTTCCGGAGTTTGAAAGACGAGTCATCGATGGTCTGCGTCAACCACTTGAAGACCGGGTGGTCAGTGTTTCCCGAATCAAAGGCACCGCCCAATTTCCGGCGCAGTTTATTTTAATCGCTGCAATGAATCCTTGTCCTTGCGGTAATTTTGGCATTTCTGGCAAACCCTGCATTTGTAGTGCCTCGAACATTGAAAGGTACAAGAGAAAAATTTCCGGACCAATTATCGATCGCATTGATTTGTGGGTTGAAGTCTCAAGCGTTGATCATGAATCACTAACCAGCCGAGAAAAAAGTGGCGCTGATACCAAGACCGTACGCAAGCAGATTGCTGAAGCCAGAGAAATTCAAGCTAAACGATTTAAGGATTCTAAGAGACCAATTAAAACCAATGGAGAAATGAGCGCCAAAGATGTAATTGAGCTGATCGACTTGGCCAAAGAAGTCAAAGATGAGTTTAACAAGTCGGCAAAAAAGTTGGACCTCTCGGCCCGGTCCTATCACCGAGTTTTAAAGTTGGCTCGCACCATTGCCGATTTAGAAAAAAGCGACGCGGTAGAGCGAGAACATATTTTCGAAGCTTTGCAGTACCGACCGAAACAGAGAATGTAATACCAATCTACCAATTTTATTCCAATCTACAAATATCCAGATAATTAAGAACTCACAAAAAACCGCTCACGCGGTTTTTGGATTTCTTTTTCTTCATACCATATACCTTATACTATATACCCAATACCTATCTGAAAGGGTTTTGCGCGCCTCGGACTTCGAAGTGTAAGTGCGGTCCGGTTGAACGACCGGTAGAACCGACATAGCCGATAATCTGGCCTTGCACGACATAAGAACCTTCGTAGGCAACATTGGTATCAAGGTGCCCATAAAGAGTTTGAGTACCGTTCGCGTGGGCAATAACGATATATTCGCCGTAGCCACCGTTCCAACCCGAGGAACGACTGATGATGACTTGGCCACTCGCCGCAGCCATGATTGGTGTACCTCTTGAGGCACCGATATCAATCCCGTTATAGCCATGCAAGCCCTGGGTTTTTCTGCCACCAAGAACCGGCCAAATGTAATAGGTGCCGTAGTCTGGACCACCTGCGCCACGGATTTTTGAGGTGCTACTGATTGTCGAAACACTGTAGCCGGCCATTTCACCATCGGGAATAATTATCGTATCACCAACTATCAAACTGGCACCTTGATCCAAACCGTTAAATTGTCTGATTTCACCCGCGTCGCCTTTGTACTTTTTGGCAATGCTCTGTAGAGTTTCACCTTTAACCACGGTGTGTTTGATACCGGAGATAGGTAGGATAATCAATTTTTGACCGACCTGAATCGGACCGGTAATGTCGTTGGCCCAAATAATCGTGTTGGCTGAAACACCAAACATTTTAGCAATACCGGAAAGTGAATCGCCAGAATGAACAACGTAGACACTAATCTGACTTGATTTTGGATCTTCGATGTCCGCCAAGGTGCCGGCCGGGCCAGCTTCCGAAAGTAGGGCGGAGCTTGCCACGATTGTGATGTCACCACCCTTGGACAAGCTCGGGTTAGGGTTCCGGGTCGCCTGAAGCAGGGGCATATTTTGAGAATTAACTACCGACCCGTTAGTTCCGGCCTCAGCCTCATTATTGACCAAACTAGAAATAAAACTTAAAAGCCCCGCGTTTGCAGTTCGCGGAGCTAAAATCAAACTTAAAAATAGAACGGTAGCGGTAATAGTTGAGAAAACCAAAATCGGCTTCATTTTGGAAAAGCCTTGGTTGAGCCATATTTTCATCTGGTTGGCCTTACAGATTGCGCCAGTTGAGCCAGAATATTTTAGAGATTTAGAGATAAGCCTAATTTATACTCTCTAAAACTTTGAAGCTTTGACCTTTCTATCTTTAGGATTTCCTAAATTACGGCTCTACATAGCCGTGCTTCGAAGTTTCCCGAGAAAGCCTGATTTACAGCCATTTCTGACATATATGGCTCAACAAAGCCATATAAACGGCAAAACAACCCTTTCGGTATATATCCATACTAGCTTTTAAAGACTTTAAGGTCAAACCAGTTGTCCACCTTTAGGAAAATGGAACATAGAGCATGGAGCATAAGGAAAAACCAAAGACAGGCACGGCCGCGCGTTGCGCGCGGCCGTGCCTGTTCTTGACTTTTTAACAGAGACATGCATAATTATACACAGACTCGTCCTAAAACAAAAAGAAAGGAAACTTGTGAAAAATGAGTTTTTGTCACTCACCGGCAGTGTTTTACTTACGATTGATTCTTGGGTTGGCCTTCTCATGTTCTACCTAGTCTATCGATCAGGTTTCGATTGTTTGATTCGTGAGCCCTTTCACAAAATCCAAGCACTTACGCGCAATTGGAATTGGCAAACCAGATTCAGTGCGGGTTTAGTCCTGCTTGTCCTCACGGCGATAGTTTTCTATGCTCCCGGCAGGTTCTTGAGTGAAAGGTTTTCAGATAATCCGAGATACGGCCAACCGATCTCTAATGAACTGGTTTCATTCAAAAACAAGATCTTTCGACCAAGAGCTGTGATCACTGTCGATGGAAAAACCGTACTCTACAATGAGGATGGCAAGTTCTACAGTCTGGACGGTCTGATCCTTGGACAAAAGCCGGACGAACTGTTTAAGCCCGGCGCTTCTTACACTGTTTACAGCCAAAGCAACCAATTGTGGTTTGCTCGACTGAACTGACAGATCTCTTTTAAGCCGTGCGCTTCGCACGGCTTTTTAAATACTTTCTACTTTCTATCTTATACCTTATACTTCCCCCATGTCTTCCCACTTAGAAAGTCTAAATCCTCGCCAACACGAGGCCGCTACAACCCTTGAAGGACCTTTACTAATCATCGCCGGAGCCGGAGCCGGTAAAACCAAAACTATCGCCCATCGGATTCTTCACCTCATTAAATCTGGCGTAGCACCTCATCAAATTCTCGCCATCACCTTCACCAACAAGGCCGCCAAAGAAATGCGGGAAAGGGTTATGGGTCTAATCAGAGGGGATTCCGAGCTCAATCTACCAATTGCCTTTTCTGAACAGCCTTTTGTGAGCACTTTTCATGCGCTCGGTGTCCACATCATCAGAGAAAATTCTTTGAAACTTGGCCTGACCAGAAATTTTACAATTTTTGACCGCAACGACTCGCTTCGCGCCGTCAAAGAAGCTGTAAAGTCTGCCGGTTTGGATCCAAAAGATTACGAACCGAAGAAATTTCTGAATGCGATCTCTTGGCAAAAAGGCGAGGGGAGGACCTTGAGCGATTTTGAGGCGGAGAGTTCGAAAAATTACTTCTCCGAGCTCGTCGCCTCCGTCTGGGCAAATTATGAAAAGGTTTTGAAAGCTGAAAAATCGCTCGATTTCGACGACTTGCTTTTAAAAGCTGCCAAATTATTGAAAACCGACGCCGAAGTTAGGGGACATTACCGAGATATCTGGAAGTATATCCACATTGATGAATATCAGGACACCAACAAGGTCCAGTACCAGATTGCCAAATTGTTAATCGGTGAAACTAATAATATTTGTGTCGTCGGCGACGAAGACCAGTTAATTTATGCTTGGCGTGGCGCCAACATTTCCCACATTTTGCATTTCGAAAAAGATTTCCCAAATACCAAAGTGGTCCTGCTGGAACAAAATTATCGCTCGACCAAAAATATCTTAAGTGTCGCCAACCAAATCATCTCTAAGAACAAAATCCGGACTGCCAAAAAACTTTTTACCGACAAAAGCGATGGGGATAAAATTGGCCTTTATGCCTCGATTAACGAAACTGATGAAGCTCAGTTTGTTGCCCACAAAGCTCTGGAATTAATCCAAAGTGGCGCCTCGCCTAGAGAAATCGCTGTGCTCTACCGAGCCAATTTTCAGTCGCGAGTTTTGGAAGAAGCTTTTCTGCTACACAACATTCCTTACCAAGTTTTAGGCACGCGTTTTTTTGAACGAAAAGAAGTGAAGGATGTCCTGTCATTTATTCGTGGTGCTTTAAATCCCGACAGCTCGGCCGATTTGAAAAGGATTATCAATGTTCCACCAAGGGGCATCGGCAAGGTCACTTTGATAAAAATTTTGGCCAAGCAGGAGGCAACTTTGCCACCGGCAACCCGGGCCAAGGTTGAAGATTTTAGAGAGCACTTGGCCAACATCAAAGAGGCAGTCAGCTTAAAAGTTCCTTCTGAGTTGGTGAAATTTGTTTTGCAAGAAATCGGTTTGGAAAAAGAGTTGCTAAACGGTACAGAGGAGGACCACGAGCGTCTAGAAAACTTACGAGAACTCGCCACTCTGGCAACTCGTTATGATCATTTACCACTTCCTACCGGCACAGAAAAACTTTTGGAAGACGCGGCGCTTGCGACCGACCAGGACGAGCTGGTCAAAGATGAAAAAGCTGTTAAGCTGATGACAGTCCACGCTTCCAAGGGTTTGGAATTTGATAGCGTTTTCATCACCGGCTTGGAAGACAATCTCTTCCCACACCGCCAAATCGGCGAAGCCCGTATTTCGGCGGGGGAGGAAGAAGAGGAACGCCGCCTGTTTTATGTGGCCGTCACCAGAGCGCGCAAAAAACTATTCCTTTCCTATTCCAGCAGTCGAACCATTTTCGGTTCGTCGCAAATGAACGCACCGTCAGAATTTATCACCGATATCGATGATATTTTCCTCGAAGCCGAGGAGCGTAATTGGGATTTGCCGGCCGAGAAGATAATTTATTTTGATTAACTAAGATGTACGCACGGAAATCACTGGGTCAACATTTCTTAAATTCGCCAGCCGCGATTAAGGCCATTATAGATGCTGGACAAATCAAAAAGGATGAAATTATTTTAGAAATCGGGCCCGGTCGAGGAGTCTTGACCGGAGCCTTACTTCAGAAGACCAGCCGAGTCATCGCAGTCGAAAAAGACAGCCGACTAATGCCGGTTTTGCAGCAAAAGTTCACTAAAGAAATAACTTCCGGTGAGCTGACCCTGGTGAGCGCCGACATTCTTAACTTTTCTCTGACTGACGACTCACCACTCACTACTCATTACAAACTAATCGCCAACATCCCTTATTATCTAACCGGTGCGATTTTCAGAAAGTTTTTGGAAACCGAAAATCAGCCGGAAAAAATGGTTTTGCTGGTGCAGAAAGAGGTCGCCGACCGGATTCTGGCCAGAGACAACAAGGAAAGCTTGCTCTCGCTTAGCGTCAAGGCTTTTGGCAAACCAAAATACATCAAAACTGTTAAGGCCGGTTCTTTTAACCCGCCACCGAAAGTCGACTCGGCAATTTTAGCCATTGATGAAATCTCGCGAGATTTTTTTAAAGACTGCAGTGAAAAGATTTTTTTCAAATTGATTCATCTTGGATTTGCCCATAAAAGAAAACAGCTAGTCGCCAACTTGGCCGGCAGTTATAAGAGGGAGAAGATTACAAAAATTCTAGGGCAGTTGGAATTGTCCCCAACCATCCGAGCCGAGGACCTGAAAATCAAAGACTGGCAACAGCTGGCCAAACTAATCGCCTGATACGCAAGGAAACACCGCCAACTTATCTTTACCTGGTTGTACCCGTGCCCGGCTTACTGCCGTAGGTGCCGTCATTTTGAAGATCGACACACGATGTATAAACCCTGATACTGCAAGCTTGGGCATTGCCTTTGCGATAAGTGCCCACTTGATAACGACCTTCAACATTATTATTCGGATATAACTTTGAATCTCCTTGGGCATAATAAAGTTTGATAACTGAATTGGTTCTATAATCCAAAATCCAATGGGAGTTGCCACTACAAGTACAAACACTTGAACCCATTGTGAGCAGGTGCATGCCCCCAAAAGGAGTCTCGTTGCCGGCAGCCTGAGAATCGGTTGCTGACGAGATTAATAAAACCAAAGCTAGTGCCAAAAGAGAAACCGTGAGTAATTTTTTTATTACATTTACCATAACATTTATATTATACACCACCCCTCGCTTTATCGTTTTAGGAAAACTTTAAAACGCTTGATATAATTAGCTGATGAAAAACAATCGGCTCACTTTATGGGCAAGCATTGTTCTGGCACTTTTGATTGTCGGCGGAACTTGGTATTTCTCCGTTAGCAAAGACAGTCAACAAAATATCGTCTCTGATAGCAGTGGCTTGAAACAAGTGGCTAGTCTGGTGACAGAAAAAGATTCTGATCGTGATGGTTTGAAAGACTGGGAAGAGTCACTTTGGGGGACTGACCCAATGAATCCTGATACTGACGGCGATGGCACAAATGATAGTGACGAAGTCAAGGCCGGAAGAAATCCCTTGATTCAGGGACCAAACGATATCTTGCAAAAATCGGACGACATCACACAAGTCACTAACATCTCCGCAAACGAGGAACTTAGCCAGACTGACAAATTCTCGCGCGAACTTTTTGCCCGTTATTTAGCTTTCAAGCAGGGCAGTGAGACTTTGGACCCAAAGAGTCAAGAAATCATTATCAATAGTATGTTGGCGGAGAACCAGACGACTATTTCTGCTAAAGTTCATTCTTCAGCCGAGCTAAAGGTGAGCCAAGACAATTCGGCAGCTGCCTTAAAAAATTATGGCAACCTGCTTGGCGGGGCCATTATTTCGTCTAGTCCGAAAAACACCCGAAACGAGATTACGATTTTAAACGAAGCGGCCCAGTCCGGAGATGAGAACAAAATCGGAGAGCTGGACCCAATAATCACCGGCTACCAAGATTTGATCAAAGCTGTTTTGACTATAGAAGTTCCAACAGGGGCCATCTCAATCCACATCGCTTTCATCAATAGTTTGGAAAAAGTCTTGGTTAATATCAAAACTTTGCGACAATTCTTTACTGACCCGATCGCCGCTTTGTCAGGAATCAATAATTACGAGGGCGCTGTCACCTCTTTGCAATCAAGCTTGACCGCTTTCAGGAGCTTTTTCCAGGTTAAGGGCATCGTTTTCGAACCGACCGCCCCAGGGAACGCGCTTGTGGGCAACTTTTAGCTATTTAAAAACCTTTTCGTGTTAAAATTTAGCCATACAGGAACAAGAATGACCCAAACATTTTGGAAAATTGGTAAAAAATTCCTTACCGGGTTGCTTGTTTTGGCTTTTGTAATGCCAATGGTTTTCGCGACTTCGGCGAATTCTGCTAATGCCCAAGATGCAGGTGGGCTTGGTAGTGTCGTCCCTGTAGGTGACGCCAAAAACTTAGTCAAAAACACCGCCACCGCTTTCTCTACCAATGCCGAGAAAGTGAGAACTTATGTTTTAAACAACATCGCTTACACCGTAGCCAAAGGCATCGCCCGCCAACTGACAACGAGCATCGTCAACTGGATTAACTCTGGTTTTAACGGCAGTCCGGCCTTCGTCACCAATCCCACACAATTCTTAATCAATACCGCCGACCGAATTGCCGGCGACTTGATCGAAGGTTCGGAGCTTGGCTTCCTTTGCGACCCTTTCCGCCTCGACATCCGTTTGGCTTTAGGTTTAAAGTATCGACCTTTCTATGACAAAGTGACCTGTTCTTTTACCGGCGTTGTCAACAATGTGAGAAACAGCGTCTCCGGTTTTACCGATGGCAACTTTAGAAATGGTGGTTGGGGTAGTTGGCTGACTCTCACCAATCAACCGCAGAATAATGTTTTTGGCGCCTATTTGGAATCACAAAACGAATTGGAAATTCGCATCGCCGGCCAGAGAATTTTGGAGTCAAAGAAACTTGACTGGGGTGGCGGTTTTCTATCTTGGGAAACTAATTGTCGCGATGTCCCTCTGCCGGGCGACTCCGGTTTCGTCGGCCCAACTTTGCCGGGAACAACCGCGAACGCCGTCGGCTCGGGATTTGTCGGACCGGTAAACAGCGGTGCCGGCCAGGTTAGACGCCAACAGACTTGTGACATCGCCACTCCTGGTAGCGTGATTAATGACCAACTCAAAAAAGCCTTGGGTTCCGGTATCGACCAGCTCAACTTGGCCGACGACTTCAATGAAATCGTAAATGCCTTGGTAGTCCAGATGGTTACTCAAGTGGCAGGCGGCGGGTCAAATAGACCTAACACGGTAGGTAACACAGGGGGTCTAAAAGGAGCAAGCCAAGCGTCAACAGGTGGAGGAGCACCCTTAACTTCAGACCTTGCCCGAGTCCAGGACAACGCCTCATTGAAAAATATCATGACTGGTGTGAAAGCTGAGCTTGACAATATGATTAGCAACGAAATTAGGTACATCGCCACCAAGATATCATCCTTAAACATTCTAAACACCACGGAAGATTCGGTTATTTACTTAAGAAGATGTTATGACGAAAAAGTAAACGGCACACAAATCATTACCCAAAACCAAACCCAAACTCGCATCTACTGTTTGATTGGCAACGTACAATATGAAGGACAATACTGCAACAACCAACAGGTCTACCAAGTCCAGAGCAACACCCTAATCAATGGCTTGACCCAAACAGAGGCTGCGACTGCCCGATCTAGGATGACCGCCGCCGAGACGACAATCCAACAAGCAATTACCCCACTAAAAGCCCCGATTGAACTAGACATAGCCACCGCCCAAACAATTAAAACCGGTTTAATTGCTCTTCAGACCGAAATCAACACAACCCTGGCTCAAAATGAGTTGTTTATCAATGCTGACGGCTCACTTAGAGCAGACTTGAGCCTGGCAGACGCGAACGCCAATGTCCAGTTGTTAGGCAAAGCTCAACAACTGTCAAACCAATATCAAGCCCTGACTAGTCGAAATGATTTACACCGAGAAGACAGCTTACTTGACGCCGAATACGAACGCGACTCCGTAGTTCGTCCTCAGATGGCAACATTAATGGACGGAACACCAGGTCCACAAGGTACGCCAGGTATTTCAACAAAGATTGAAGCTTGTGCCAACTTCCCTTTTGCTGACAGACAAGCCCAAGGCGGTTGGGGAGCAACTCAATAATAAAAAATGACCAGACTCAAAAAATATCTGCCATATATCCTGATTGCCGTAATCCTTTGCGGTTTGGCCTTTTCACCTTTACTGATAAACACCGACCATGCTTTGGCGGCTACAGCCGGAGGTTCGTCTGACACCCCGGGTGGAGAGGGTGGACTAATCAGCACAGTGGCAAGCGGAGTCTTCGATAAATTTATGTCGTCGGTCACTTACATCATCCTCTGGCTAGTCGCGAGGATTACTTGGGTCTCCGGCGCCCTGCTCGACCTTTCTGTCTACTACAGTTTGAACTTGGCCACCCTCTTGTCGAGAACTAATATTGTCACTATCGGCTGGACAATTTTCCGCGACCTGGCCAATGTTTTCTTCATTTTCATCCTCCTTTATTACGGTATTAGAATGATTATCAGCTTGCCGGTTGATAAAAATTTAATCACGCGATTGATTGTGGTCGCCCTGCTTATCAACTTCAGCCTCTTTATCAGTCGGGTAGTGATTGACGCTTCAAATGTGGTGGCCTTACAATTTTATAAAGCCATTCGGCCAAACTATACTACTGATATATCTAACCCAGATTTTTATTTGGACAACATCTCGAGCCAATTTATGTATGGCTTGCAACTTTCGAGCACCTACGACCCGGGCTCTGGCGATAAAAGTGTCCTTCGAGATACAGCCGGTATTGCTTCGAAGAAAATTATCGTGATGATAATGGGCATAATCTTGCTCTTGGTGGCGGCTTTCGTCTTCGCGGCCGCCGCGATTCTCTTTACCGTGCGAACGGTAGTTTTGATACTCCTGATGATTCTTTCACCAATCGCTTTTATCGGCTCTCTCATACCCAAAACCCAAAGTTATTCTGAAGAATGGTGGACCCAACTTTTCAATCAGTCATTTTTTGCTCCGGCCTACTTGGTTATGACCTATGTCGTTTTGAAGGCTCTCGGAGGTATCCAAACGATGATTCCTGTACCGGCCGGTGCCTCTTTTACCGACGCTTTCGGAGGAATGGCTTTAACCAGTGTCTCGATAATTATGAATTATGTAATTCTGATTATCCTGATGCTTTCTTCTTTGATTATTGCCAAGAGAATGGGCGCTCACGGGGCCGATATGGCACAGAAGGCGGCCGGCAAGATGTCGTTTGGGATGGCGGGAGCCTTCGGCAGAACAACCTTCGGCAAAGTCGCTCAATCTTTTGGCGGCAGTAAATTTGCGCAGGGTATGGCTGCCAAATCTGGGGCCGTTGGCGCCGCCAGCAGGTTAGCACTCAAAGCCACGAATGCTGTCGGCCAGTCTAGCTTTGACCTCAGGGCAACAACGATGGCCGGTGGGGGTATAAGCAGTCTTGTTGGCGATGTTGGAAAACCAAGAACAGCAAAAGAACTAGCAAAGGAGGCCGAGGAGGATCGTAAAGTTAAAGCTCAGGCACAGGTCAAAGCTGATAACGCCAGATTGGGCCAGTCAATTTCCAATCTCGCAACAACCAATCCTGCTGCTATCCCTGGAATTGTCAGTAATTTAGACAAGGACCAGTTTAAGTCTATTGATCCAAAGATTTTTGTTAACAACTCAACCGCTGCTCAGAGCCTGGAACCAGAACAGCTTAAAAATCTACAGAACAACCCCGACATTACTCAGGCTGACCGTCGCGCAATTAGACAACACATTTTGAACCTTGGTGCTGTAGGCACACCTACCCACACCTTCATGGATAGTGGCCCTGGTAGTGTTTTGTGGGCATAAAACCTAAAACATGAGATACGACTCAACAAAACTAAACGAAATTTATAAAACCCTGCCAAAAGATGTTCAGGAAGCGATGTTTTCGGTTGACTCCGCCAACGCTGTTCAAAAAATCGGCAAAGATAACGGCTTGATGATTGATAAAATGGGTACCCTTGGTCAAATGGTTGGTCTGGTAATGCTCGGTGTCATTAAATCCGTGAGTTTCGCCAAAGAAATCGAACACGAACTCGGAGTCAACTCAACAACCGCTCAAAAGATTGTCGCTCAAGTAAACGAGCAAATCTTTTTGCCAATCCGAGAATCGCTCCGGAAAATTCAAGAAAAAGAAATCAAGCCGGAATGGGACAGTGAATCAACCACCACCTTAAACCACGAAGATGTGTTGAAGGGGATTGAGGAACCCGGAGCAGTCACCGCCGATAAGCAAACCTTACTTAGCGAAAGCAAACCGGCGACCGCACCGGCGCCAGTCAACTTGCCGACCGGACCGATGGGGAATGCACCGGCAGAAATCAACGCTTGGCCAAAATCACCTGAAATAACGAAAGCCCCACTCGAAACATCGGCAAAACTAAAAGTGGAAAGCATGGGAGTAAATATCCTTGAGGATAAAATGAGTAAAGTTGTCCATATCGCTAAAGAAACTAAAATCATTGAGCCAGAACCTTCAAAATTGCCGCCAGTTGCTCCGAAACCACCAACTCCACCCTCAATGCTGAAGAAGCAATATGGGACAGTTGATCCGTATAGAGAACCGGTAAGCTAGTTTGTAGTGAGTAGTGGGTAGTGAGTAGTTAAAATGCAAGTCAAAACTTACAAAGATCTGATTGTTTGGCAAAAGTCTATGGAGCTGGCCACTTTGATTTATAATTTAACCAAAGAGTTCCCAAGAGACGAGGTCTATGGCTTGTCTTCACAAATCAAACGGGCCGTAATTGCAATCCCATCGAATATCGCCGAAGGACAACGCAGGAAGGGGACGAAAGAATTTATTCAATTTCTACACATCTCTTATGGGTCTGGAGCAGAACTGGAAACTCAGCTGGAATTAGCCAAAAGACTATCTTTCGGTAATTTGAATAGCTATACTGTCATAGAAAACCTTTTAAACGAAATCATGCGAATGTTAAATAAGTTAATTTACTCACTTCACTAACTACTCACTACCCACTACTCACTACCAACTCCTATGCGTTTCCAAACACCGCAATTCATAGAAATCGAGGACAAAATTTTTGGGCCTCTCACCCTGAAACAGTTCATCTACCTTTTGGGTGGCGCTGGTTTGGCTTTCATTTTTTACCGATTCCTTAATATTTTTGTGGCCGTACCCCTAATCATTGCCTCCTTGGGCTTTGGTATCGCTTTGGCTTTTTATAAGATCAACAACAGACCATTTGCCTATATTATTGAAGTCGCGGCCAAATATTTCCTACGCAACAAACTTTACATTTGGAAGAAAAAAGATAAACCGGTAGTCCAGAAGACGGAGAGCAGTGAAGAAGACCTGGTTTCCGGGCTTTATGTCCCCAAACTTTCTGACAGCAAATTAAAAGATCTGGCCTGGAGCCTGGACATCAAAAATGTTGAGAACCCTGGGACTTCCGAGACCATGCGAGGAAAATAATGGACCTAATCGTCATAATATTTTTTTGATTTTCCTCTGTTTTGGGATTTATTTGGAGCTTGGTGTTTGTTATTTGGTGCTTCTTTATTGGGTTTTATGATAAAATGGCTTTATGGCAAAAGCGAGCAGTTCAGAAACAACTCAAGGATTTGTTCCGATTAAGGAAGTCAGAGACGGCATCGCCGTTTTGAAAAATGGCGGTTTAAGAGCAATTCTTTTGGCTTCTTCTTTGAATTTTGCGTTGAAATCGGCCGATGAACAGCAAGCTATCATTTCTCAATTCCAAAACTTTTTGAATTCATTGGACTTCTCGGTACAAATTTTCATCCAATCACGCCGACTAGATATCAGGCCATATATTGCCCTACTCGAAAGCCGGTACAAAGAACAGCTTTCGGATTTAATGAAAATCCAGACCCGAGAATATATCGAGTTCATCAAGAATTTTACCGAAAACACCAGTATTATGAGCAAAAGCTTTTTTGTAGTCATTCCTTACACCCCATCAGTTCTCGGTTCGGGTTCAAAGGGCCTCCTGGGCCGAAAAACCGAAAAGGTGACTCCGCAGACCTCGATGGAAAACTTCGAGGAAGACAGGAGCCAGCTCGACCAAAGAATTTCTGTCGTGGCCCAAGGGCTGACTCGATCCGGCATCAGAGTGGTACAGCTTGGCACTGAGGAAGTTATCGAGCTTTTCTACAAAATTTTTAATCCGGGTGAGAGCGAAAAACCGATCCAAGTAAAATAGTGGCTATTTTACTTGGAATCACCAAACACCAAGAAACAAATTCCAAGCAAACTCCAATAACAGAAACCTGAAAACTTTAGTTATTGTTTCTTGGTTATTGATTATCTACATCCATGATTCATAAGTTTGATTTAGAAAAGCGAACGACAGATTTTGCAAAAGAAACCATCCTACTTTGCAGGAAATTACCTAAAGACCCGATAAACAACCGCCTAATGGGACAAATTGTCGGTTCTTCCGGCTCTATTGGAGCTAATTACCGTGAAGCTAATGACTCACTGGGTAAGAGAGACTTTATCCACCGTTTGAAAATATCCCGCAAGGAAATCAAGGAAACACTCCATTGGTTTGATTTGATTGAGACGGCCAATCCTAATTTCAAACCAGTGATACTGCCCCTCGCTAAGGAAGCGACTGAACTGCGAAATATCTTTTCGGCGATTATTAAGAAATGCGAGGACAAGCAAGTATAGTATAATTGTATGACTGGTTATTGATGTTTGTTTGGTTATTGTTTCTTGGTTATTGATTATTTACACCTATGAGTTTCTTAAGTAACTTATTTACCAAAAAGAAAACGGTCTCAGGTATTTCTCCAATTTTGCCACAGGAAATTTATCAATCCGGAGTTTTGGAGTTGCAAGATATTATCGCACCTTCCGCCCTCAAAATCAGTCCCAAGGAGCTTAATTTGGGCGAAAAGATTGTCCGGTCATTTTTTGTGATTTCTTACCCTCGTTTCCTTTCGGAATCTTGGTTTGCGCCAATCATCAACCTCGACAAAGTTTTTAATGTCTCGATTTTTGTGCACCCAATCGACACCGTCAAAGTTCTGCGCCAATTCCAGAAGAAAGTCGCCGAGGTGCAGAGCCAGATCAGCGCCAGGGAATCAAAAGGCTTGGTGAGAGACCCGATGCTTGATACTGCTTATCACGATTTGGAACAACTACGCGATAGCCTGCAACAAGCCCAGGAAAAACTTTTTGATGTCGGCCTCTATATCACCATTTACGGCGATAACGACAATGAGTTGGACAAAATTGAATCAGAAATTAAATCAATTCTCGAGTCTAAACTTGTGTATGTAAAACCCGCCCTTTTCCAACAAGAGCAGGGCTATATCAGTTCGCTACCGATTGCCGACGACCAACTCCAGGTTCACTCAAAGCTCAATTCCACCCCTCTTTCCAGTCTTTTCCCGTTCGTGTCTTTCGACCTAACTTCAGATAAAGGCATCCTTTACGGCGTTAATCGCCACAATTCCAGTCTGGTGCTTTTCGACCGCTTCTCGCTTGAAAACTACAATTCGATTACCTTCGCCAAATCTGGCGCCGGAAAATCGTACGCGACTAAACTGGAAATTTTGCGAACTCTGATGTTTGACGCCGATGTCATCGTAATTGACCCGGAAAAAGAGTACGAATACATGGCCGAGGCGACCGGTGGCAAATACTTCAATATTTCCTTAACTTCCGAACATCACATTAACCCCTTCGATTTACCGACGCCGAGCGAAGACGAGTCTCCGGCCGATGTTTTGCGTTCCAACATCATCAACCTGGTCGGCTTGTTTAGAATCATGATGGGTGGGCTTACCCCGGAAGAAGACGCGATTATTGACCGGGCCATTACCGAAACCTACGCCCTGAAAGACATCTCGCCCGATTCCAACTTTGCCAATATTGAGCCACCGCTACTTTCAGATTTCGAATTGGTCTTGGCCGGCATGGAGGGCGGGGAATCGTTGGTACAAAGAATCACCAAATACACTAAAGGCACCTGGTCCGGTTTCCTCAATCGGCCGAGTAATGTGGAAATCGACAAAAAATTTGTTGTTTTCTCTTTGCGAGACATGGAGGAGGAGCTCAAACCAGTCGCGATGTACATCGTCACTCATTATATTTGGAATGCCATCAGAAAACACCTGAAGAAACGCCTACTGGTCATTGACGAGGCTTGGTGGATGATGAAATCCGATGATACCGCCTCGTTTCTTTTGAGCCTCGCCAAACGCGGACGAAAATATTATTTAGGCCTGGCCACAATCACCCAAGATGTTGATGACTTTTTGCGTTCGCCTTACGGTTTACCGATTGTCACCAACTCCTCAATTCAAATTTTACTCAAACAATCACCGGCCGTTATAGACCGACTGAAGGAAGTCTTTAACCTAACAGATGAGGAAAAATATTTACTTCTGGAATCTGATGTCGGGGAAGGGATTTTCTTCGTCGGCCTTAAACATGTTGCCATCAAAACTATCGCTTCATACACCGAGGACCAGATTATCACTTCGGACCCATCTCAAATTCTAGCTATCAAAAAGGCTCGCGCCGAGCTTAATTCTTAAACATGGCTGTTAAAGAGCGTATCGACAACACTACTGCCGGCTTGATGATTGCGGCCGCCTTTTTCCTCTTTGATTTAGTTGGCGGACTAGTAAATCTTATACCTTACGCAGGACAAGTTTTAAGCGATTTGGTCTCATTGACTGGCTTTTTAGTTATGGGCTTTTGGTTTATTTTAAAGGGAGTTAAGTTTTTGGACGGTGAAAATATCGGCAAAAAGGCCGGTACGCTGGCGTTTTCAATAATAATCGAGGCAGTCCCAATATTAAATGTTTTGCCGGCCCTGACATTTTTTGTAGTCAGGACAATTATCATGGTAAAATCAGAGGATAAGGTTAATGCCTTAAAGGAATCAACTGGTGCCGTGGGCAAGTTGGCGGAACGTGGCCACTCAAAGTCCAAAGGTAAATCCGAGAAGCCGGACGAAACACCGGCAGATGAGGACGGCGAAGAATCCGAGGAGTCTGGACCAGACTCTGGTCAAAGCGATACAGATGGGACATCAGCAACTCAAGAATATAATTCTGCTCCTATCGCCCATAAGGCATTTGGTGGCGTAGATACTGGATCAATCAAAGACAGGAGCTTACGAGGGCCAGATTCAATCGATGACACCCCAGAAGAAAAATTGGCGGAACTGCAGTCTGGTCCTGGTGGACCAGATATAGTAGAAGCCGGCAACGAACGCCGGCGAGAAAAATTCAAAGAAATGATAAAAACAGGCGACGACCTACACCAAAACTCCTCTGGAGTTTTTCCGGACAGAAGATAAGGTAATTTGACTGAAACATTACGCAGTTTTGAAAACATAATGAGACTTTGATGATATAATTGAAAGTGTTAATTATGAAAAAGCTAATCCTTGTTGCTCTCACGATGTTTCTGTTGGTGAATGGAGCTCTCTCCTCCGCCCAGACCATCGATTTGACCCAAAATCTCTCGGTCACTCAAAATCCAGAACGACCAAGAGCTTACGATACTGTTTCGATTTCAGTTGAAAGTTATTTGGTAGACTTAAATTCAGCTTCAATTACTTGGTCAGTAAACGGCAAGCTCTCGGAAAAGGGGACCGGCAACAAAACTTTCAAAATTAAACTCGGGGCGGTTGGCTCTTTAACCACGGTTGGCCTAAGCATCAAAGCCAGAACCGGCGAATCAATCGACAAAGTCTTTGCTTTACGCCCATCTGAAGTGGACCTTTTGTGGGAAGCCCAAACCTATACCCCGCCTTTTTATAAAGGCAAGGCCCTTTTCTCCAACCAGGGCCGTTTGAGGATTATTGCGGTGCCAAATTTTAAAGATTCGAGTGGCAAAACTATTTCAGCCGGCAATTTAATCTATACCTGGAAACAAGACGACCAGGTTTTGGGCAATCTTTCCGGTTATGGCAAATCCACTTTAATTGTTGACGGCCCGCTCTTGCCAATTCTAACCACCATAAGTGTCCAAGCGATGACCGCCGACAGTCAACTAGTCGCAGAAAGTCGTCTCTCATTAAGGTCTCTGACTCCTAGTATTTTATTTTATGAGAACAACCCGCTCTACGGCATTATGTATCATCAAGCCATGGGCTCTGCCTTTACTTTACGCGGTTCAGAAATTACTTTAGCCGCTGAACCATATTTCTTCTCTGGTCACGAAAAAACGACTCTGGAAACCACCTACGACTGGCAACTCAACGGTGTTATTGTAGGAGATAACGAGAACGGCGAGGTCACCTTAAGAAATGATAAGGCCCAAACTGGCCAGTCGATTTTGAGCCTGGAAATAACCAACAGCCAAAAAATTTATCAATCGGCCCGACAAACCTTGACCTTGAATTTCTCTAGCGAAGGTGCTAACCCAACCTTCTAATGAAAAAAATGTCTAAAAATTTACGGCAGACTTTTTTAATAATTTATGTGGTTTTTCTTTTCAGTTCTTCAGTCATTACTGCTCAAGCCGCTGAACCTGTCAATTATATCCCTTTGGAGCCGTCTTTTTTAGGGCTTCCTACTGGCAGCACCGGTGGTATCACTTTTGGTGAATATCTCACTAGGTTTTTCTCCACTGTAATCGGTCTAGCGATTATCTTGGCCGTCTTAATGATTGTTTGGGGCGGCTTTCAATATCTCTCAACCGACGCAATCACCGACAAACAAGAAGGGAAAGAGAAGTGGACTCAAGCGATTTATGGTCTAGTTTTGGTCCTAGCATCCTACCTCATCCTCCAGACAATCAACAAACAAATTATCACCATCCCTAATACTATTTTAAACCCTGGGAACATAACTTCTCATAGGGTGGAACCGATTGGTAGTGACGCAGCGATGAATGAAGCCGACCGCCTGGCCAACGCTCAAGCCAACCGACAAATCTCGGACATTAACGCCAAAATTGAAGTAGCCCAAACTGAGGAAGAGGCAATTGATTTATTAAACCAAGCCGAGCAAGTTAAGCAGACCAGACTAGACGAACAAAAAACCGCCCATATCGCCGACACTCAAAGTTTTTTCGCGACTGAATTCCCAAAACTTCAGGAGAACTTTTCAAACGGACTTAAAAATCAGGTCGCAACTAACCGTGTGGCAATTCTGGAGAAACTCAAGGAGTTGACAACTTTTCTGGACAGAAACGGTTATGGAGCCGACGCGGACCGAATTCACCAGGAAACCGTCGCCAGACTTAACCAATATCCAAACTAATTAAAATGTCAAAAAAAGTTATTTGGGTTCTTATAATAATATTAATCTTAATAATAGCCATCGCTATCTTCGGCTACTTCTTTTTGCAAACTCCGACTGGCCAGAAATTTGTGCAAGACAACGGGCTTTCCATCTTTATGCCTTTCGGCAATCAGGACCTACCACCGATAACTGGCGGGACTGGTGGCGGATTAGGGGTCAGTACTACCACCTTGCCTTCGACCGAACTGCCCTCGACCGAACCTTTGCCTAAATTGAGGAAAATCTGGGCCTCACCGACAGCGGGAGCAATCATTTTCTCTAAAAACAATACTAGTGACATCCGCTTTACCGACCGAAGTACCGGCCACATTTATGAGATGCTCGCCACCGACCGAGAGCCGGAGCGAATTTCTAACACGACAATTCCTAAGGTTTATGAGGCCGTTTGGAGCCCCGACGGCAACACTGTATATGCCAGATACTTAAAAGGAGAGACTAGCCCGAGCATTGAAACCTATGAAATAAAACTGGCTTCAACTACCGGTCAGGATTTTATTGGAACTTTCCTGCCAAAAAACATCTCAAGCCTGGCAACGAACCCCGCCGGCGATAAGGCTTTCTACTTGTCGCGAGAGACCGCCGGTGCCACCGGTTATGTTTGGCAAAAGAGTGGTAAGAGCCGAATCAACATTTTCTCTTCACTTTTATCGGAATGGTTGGCCTCTTGGCCAAACGACACTTTTATCCTGCTTACAAATAAACCGAGCGGTACTTCACCGGGTTTTGCCTACCTGCTAAACTCAAAAACCAGCGAGATTAAAAAAATTGCGGAAGGTTTTAAAGGGCTCACTGCCTTAGCGAACGCAAAAGCCGATCTGGCCCTTATTGGTGGCAACGGACTAACAATCGGCACATGGAGACAGAAGGACAACAGTCTAAACAGCCTACCAATCAGCACTTTGCCAGAAAAATGTGTTTGGAAGGATGACCAGGCTGTCTACTGTGCTGTGCCGGACTCTATCCCCGAAGGGGTCTATCCTGACAGTTGGTACCGGGGTGCTGTCTCTTTCAGGGATTCGCTTTGGGAAGTGAATACCGCCACATTAACCACCAATCTCACAATATCCCTTAGTCTCACGGCAGGGGAAGATTTTGATGTCATTTCACCAGTGCTAAGCCCAGACAAAAAGAGTCTAATTTTCATCAACAAAAAAGACTTGAGTCTCTGGCTTTTGGAACTGCAATGAGACTCACAACTTACAGTTAGAGAATAAACAAAAAAGAGGCGAGTGCCTCTTTTTTAAAACTCCTGCGCCAACTCGGCCGGCTCTTTGTTTTCAATATATTTGATGACCACCCTTCGACCCTGACCCATTCCAGTTGATTCGGTGACAACATTCGGTTCAGATTCCAACAGTGTGTGAACCAACATCCTCTCAAACGAGGTCATTGGGTCCATCTCGATACTACTTTTGAAGGAGACGGCACGGTCTGCCATGATTTTTGCTTTAGCGCGCAAACGATTGAGCATCGACTCTTGATAATCATTAACATCAACCGAAAATTCAGTCTCGTCCTCACCCAGCTGTTTGCCGGCCAATTTTCTCACCAGGTGATTGAAAGCGGTAAAGTGTTCACCTCCTTGTCCGATTAAAAGACCTGACTCTTTGCTGCGAACCACAAAAATCGGCCTTTTTAGAATTTGATGATTTACAAGTTCAATGCTTTCAGTCTCAATCGAAAGTTTCTTAAGCAGTTCCTCAATGATTGTTTTAACTTTCGGTTCCATAGCTTATTTCTACGCCTAGGCGGGCTTTTGGTCAAGTCGATAACGCCGTCGCACCACGATTTCCTGGCCAATTGCAAAGAGATTGCTAGTCACCCAGTAAAATCCGACCACGGCCGGCAGTTGGTAGGCAATGATGATAATGAAAACCGGCATTACGTACTTCATCTGCATGCTCATGCTCCGAGCCAAGTCATCTTTGAAGGAAGGTTTGTCGGATTTGGCCGGAGTGGCCGGCAAGGCATAACGCATTTGGAAAAACTGACTGACACCGGCCAAAAGGGCAACGAAAATACTTTTCTGCGAGATGTCTAAAAGTCCAAAAAAATTCATGCTGATTAAATCCGGCACTGGAACAAAGTTGTAAAGCAAGCCAGCATTAACCTGTGGCAAACCGCCATTTAAAAAGACCCAGTAAAGAGCGAGAATGATTGGAATCTGAATTATGACCAAAAATATTCCGGCAAGCGGATTAAGCTTTTTCTCTTTATAGAGAGCCATCATCGCGCGAGCCTGCTCCTCGCGGTTATCTTTATGTTTATTTTTTAAAGCGTCGAGCTCTGGTTGGATTTTTTTCATAATCATCTGAGTCTCGACTGACTTCTTGGAAAGAGGGAAAAGGATTAGTTTTACCAAGACAGTAAACAAAATCACAATTAAACCGGCATCTGCCCATGGGAGAACATGGAATAAAAAAATTAACCCGTTGTATAGCGGTTTGTAAAAAATGGCTTGAAACAAGGTCGAAATCATCGACCTATCTTAGCTTATTTTGGGAGTTTTTTCAAACTAAGCCACCCGCAGTCCGGCTGAGGCTAAAATATCCTCGATTTCTTTCTTCATCCCTTTAAAATTAAGTTTTCCGACACCTGGCTTTAAAAAAAATACCGCCGAGAAATTTTCCCTTAGGTTGGGAAGAAGTTTCCGAACAATTGAATACCCGCGCCTCTTCAGTAAATTCCTTTTCACTGCGGAATCGGCAACTTTTTTAGCAACAACAAAACTTACCTTTCTACCCTCGAAGCTTTGCAACAAGCGTAGGGAAAGGTTGGGGGAGTGGAAGTTTCTGCCAGATTTAAGAATTTCCCCGAAAAGTTGTTTGGAGACTTTTTGACTTCGGGCCAACATAAAATCGGGTGACGAAATTTAGACCGAGATTTTCTTTCGTCCTTTTTGGCGGCGTTGTTTGAGAACTTTCCGGCCACCGGTCGACTTGGAGCGTACCAAAAATCCGTGAGACTTGGCGCGTTTTCGTTTTTTGGGATTATAAGTGAAAGACATTTTTTTAAAAATTAAGTCTTAACCCTACCTGTTGGCAGAGAAAAACTCAAATAAATTATTAACAGCTTATACACATATTATTAACATAATTTAACCTTGTCCACAAGTGTTATAATCGCTTGGATAGATATATACTTTACCCACTAAAATCCTTTATGCCTCCAATTATGTTCGACAACAAGTCACTCTGGGATCGAGTTTTGATAGAAGTGGAACTTTCGGTTTCAAAAGCCAACTTCACAACTTGGTTTAAGGACACTTTTATCGACAAAGTAGACGAGGGTGCGGCCTATTTAGGGGTTCCGAACGCTTTTGTTAAGGACTGGCTCTCAAAAAAGTATCACCAATTGATTTTAAAGTCTTTAAGAGGTCTTGATGAGCGCATCCGCTCTTTGGAGTATGTAGTGGCCAAGAGTGACGGCCGGAGAGGGCAAGCTGACGCGCCACAGGCCTTGCCAAGAATGGCCCCCGGCAACGAATTACCCCTTCAAGACTTCTACATCAACAAAGACGACAACTTGAACCCTCGTTACACCTTTTCAACTTTCGTGGTCGGTCCGTTCAACGAATTCGCTCACGCCGCCTCCCAGGCAATTTTAAAGAAGCCTTTGGCTTACAACCCGCTTTTTATTTATGGTTCGACTGGCCACGGCAAAACTCACCTAATTCAGGCCATCGGCAACCACATTAAGACCACTTTGGAAGGGAAGAAGATTTTTTATCTGACCTCAGAGAGGTTTGCGGTAGATTTTGTTAACTCCCTAAACACCGGAAAAGCCAATGTTTTCAAGGAAAAATACCGAAAATATGATGTTTTAATTATGGATGATGTCCAATTCATCTCCAACAAAGACAAAACCCAGGAGGAGCTCTTCCATTTGTTCAACACTCTTTACGATAACAATAAGCAGATTATTTTCTCGGCTGACAAACACCCGAACTTGATGCTCGACCTGCAAGATCGCCTGCGGTCCAGATTTAACGCCGGCATGATTGTTGAAATTTACCCGCCCGACTTTGAATCGCGACTCCAAATTTTGAAAACCAAATCCGGTTTGATGAATTTTTCCCTCGCCCCAGACATTATTGAGTTTTTAGCCACTACAGTGGAAGGCAACATTCGGGAATTAGAAGGGGTTTTGAACTTGATTATCTGCCAAACCCAATTAAGAGGGAAGGATCTTTCAATCTTAGAGATTAAAAACTTAATTAAAAACAACAGCCGGCCCAAAAAATCTGTTTCAGTTAAAGATGTAATTAAGACGATTGCCGACTTTTATAATGTGGAGGAGGGTAGCATCTACGAGAAGACCCGTAGAAAGGAGGTGGTTAAGCCACGCCAGGTGATTATGTATTTTTTGAGAGAAGAGCTAAACATTTCTTACCCTTCGATTGGTGAAAAAATGGGTGGTCGCGACCACACCACAGTTATCCACTCATGCGAAAAGATTAAGAACGAATTACGCGACAACAACATTTTGGCCCAGGAAATCAACCAGTTAAAAGCGATGATAGGGTGAGGATAAGTTCTGGATAACCCATCTAATAAGTTGTTAGTAGCCACTTCATTGTTTGTTGGTAAGAGGTAGAGAAAAAGAAGAAACTTTTTCCTCTCACCAAACCCCACAAAGAGTTAGTTTCAAAAAAGGACAAGAAAAATCAAAAACTGGCTCAACGAAGAGGTTTAAAAAATTATCAACATATCCCCAGAGCTAATCATAATAAAAGATTATATTACTAAATATGAAAGCAGACTGTTCAAAAGATTTGTTGGCGGAAGTTTTAAACAAACTGGAGAAGATCGCAGGCAAGCACCAAACTCTGCCGGTTCTTTCTGGAATTTTAATTGAAGCGGAAAAAGGCAGTCTGGTTTTAAAAGCCACTAACCTTGATGTCGCAGCCGAGTTTGTTTTGCCGGCCAAAGTTGAGGAGGCCGGCCGGACAGTTGTACCGGCCGCCGCTCTGGCCTCGTTTGCCACCAATTTGTCTGGGGGCAAAAACATCCGTTTAGAACTTAGCCAGAACAACCTAAAACTGGTGGCACCAAACAACACCGCCCTGATTAAGACTCTGCCTGTTGAGGAGTTCCCTTCTTTGCCGGAAGTTGTTAGCGGTCAAATTTTTACTTTGATGGCCAAGGATTTGGTTAAAGGACTAGTTTCAGTTGCCTACAGCTCGGCCGGGCACAGTTTGAAGCCGGAATTGGCCAGCGTTTCTTTGCGGGGTGACGGTGAGTCTCTGGTTTTTGCCGCTACCGACTCCTTCCGTCTGGCTGAAAAGAAAATCAAAATCAAAAAAGACTTAGACTTTAACCCTATTTTGGTCCCAGTTAAAAACGCCAACGAGATTGTCAGACTCCTCGAGAAAATTAATGGGGAAGTTGAAATTAAAATCGACAAAAATCAAATGGCGGTTTCAGCCGAAGGTTTAACTATCATCACCCGCCTTGTCGACGGTTTGTTTCCGGATTATCAACAAATCATTCCTAAAGAAAAACAAACCGAAGCGACAGTTTTAAAACAAGACTTATTAAACGCACTTAAACTCTCAAATATTTTTTCCGGAAAGTTCAACCAAATTAATTTCTCAATCAAACCAACAAGTAAAACTTTTAAAATTAGCTCAAAGACTGCGGAGTTGGGGGAGAACGAGCAGAATCTCGACGCCGCTCTTTCTGGAGAAGAGGTTGATGTAAATTTTAACTACCGCTACATCTCTGACTCCTTCCAGTCGATTGACTCCGATAGCATAAATCTCTCTTTTAGCGGTCAAAATCGAGCCATGGTGATCACTGCAGTGGGCGATCGCTCCTTTCTCTACTTGGTGATGCCAATGAACAAATAATGTTCAATATCTCCAACTTTCTAAGCAAATTCGCCAAACTCGGTCATGGCGAGCAAGCGATTATTGAAGAGACTAAAGTCGCGGTTCAAGAGGTGCTGCATTTTAGTTTGGAGGGCAAAGCAATCCGTTTTGCGAACGGTGTTGTAAACATTTCCGCCCCGGCGGTGGCGAAGAGCGAAATCTTTCTTCATAAGGAGGAAATTTTGGAAAAACTCAGACAAAAAATTCAGAAACCAAAAATTTTGGATATCAAGTAAAATTTCTTTAAACTATTTTTGAATTAAGAAGTTGCTGGAGACTTCACCGCGATTCAAAACCGCGTCATAAACCACCACCCTTAAAGTGTTAAAGTCACTGACACTGTCGATTTCATTAGGGACAAAAGAGAAACTAAAAGGCGTCCGGGTGGCCGAACCGGCAAAGGAACCATTAATAAAGTAGTCGGCTTTGGTGAGATTAAATCTGGACTTAGCCGAAATCGAGATGGTGACTCGGGTGTCAGCTCGCAAAACCGCCCCGTTTTGTGGCGAAAGTACGCTAATCTGCGGGGCGTACTCCGGTTTGTGAATATCATCAAGCTGGGTAGGGATAATTGATAGATCCTTCTCTTTGATTTGTTGATCCGCGACCCATTTTCGCACCGGCACCTCCCACAGGTTAAATTGTGGGTCTGTTGTCGGGTCGGCAGGCGCGCTGCCTAGAGGGCTGTTTCTATCTACCCAGTAAAGTAGTGAATGTACATCTGGCACAACTTTCTCCTCGCGCAGTTCAGCTGGGGTGTATTCGGTCGCCAGTTTACCAGATAACTTATCAACAAAATAATTTTGGGTACCCTGCCAAAAACCACGAAGTGGCGGTTTTAGGTTGGAGTCGATTGGATTCGGTTTAGTAAATTGTTCGTCGGGAAGCTGTGGTAAAACAGCTTGCATAAACTCTCGCCAAAGAGGGGTGATAATAAAACCAGCCACCTTCTTTTCCATCGGGCTGTTGTTGTTGTTACCTGCCCATGCGCCAACTGCTAAATTTGGTGTGTAGCCGATTACCCAAGCGTCTCGGTAGTCATTGGTAGTGCCCGTCTTGGCGGCGACCGCCTGACCCGAAAAATCGATGTAAGGTCGAGTCTTGGCGGTGTTGTCAGAAAGGATGTCACTAATTTCTCTCGCAATATCTTGAGGAATAGTTTGGAACGGACTTCTTTTCGGTTCGTAAACAACCTGTCCATTAGGGTCCTCGACCCGTAGAATGCTGATTGGCGCGTTTCTTACACCATCATTGGCAAAAACACTGTAGCCAGAGGTCAGCTCTAAAAGAGAAACCTCGCCACCACCCAAAACTAAGGTCAAACCATACTGGTCGGCGTTACCAAGGCTTGAAATTCCCATGTCTTTGGCGACTTTCAGCGAGTCTCTGATACCTGCCAAATAGAGGACCTTAATTGAAGGAATATTCAGTGATTCAATAAGCGCGGTTCGTAGCGAAACCGGACCGCGGAATTTGCCGTCATAATTTTCTGGCATATAACATTCCGACTCGTGCTCCGCAATAATCGGCGTGCCGTCAGGGTTGCAGGTAGTTTGGAATTCTGTCTGCAAATCAAAAACAGTAGTGGCCGGCGTATAGCCTTTCATAAAAGCTGTGGCATAGACGAAAGGTTTAAAAGCCGAGCCGGGTTGGCGGTGGGCTAAAGTCACATTGAAATTACCGTCAATTTCTTTATCAAAATAGTCCCGAGATCCAACCATCGCCAAAACCTCGCCGGTTTTCGGGTCAATTGCCACCAAGGCGGCGTTTTCGGCGTTGAAGGTGGTTTTATTTTGGAGTGCGTGTCGCTTCACGATTTCTTCGGCTTTGGCTTCCATGCCGTAGTCGAGAGTAGTGATTACCTTGTAACCGTTTTGTTCCAAGGCGCGTTTACCAAGCAACTCTTCAAGCTGTTGTTTAACATAGAGTGAGAAGTGTGGAGCCTTAATCCCTGTATCAGATTGAAGTGCAAAGGTGACTTTTTCTTGGCTCGCCGAATCAAAGTCAGTTTGGCTGATAAACTTATTCTCCAACATTTTGGCCAGGACCAGATTTTTTCTGGAGTCCAAATCTTTACGGTGAGAGCCGTAAGGAGAGTAATAACTCGGGGCTTGAGGCATCGCGGCGAGATAAGCGGCCTGGGCCAGGCTCAAATTTTGGGAAGAAATTCCAAAATAAGTTTTGCTGGCCTCCTCTACGCCGTAAATGCTACCCCCGTAAGGCGCGCCATTTAAATACAAAGCCAAGATCTGATCTTTGTTTAGTTGTTGCTCAAGTTTCCAGGCCAAAACCCACTCTTTGAGTTTTCTGGAAATGGTTTTGTCGGTAGTTAAAATAGAATTCTTAACAACCTGTTGGGTAATCGTTGAACCACCTTGGGAAAAGCCACCACCGAGGATGTTTGCCAAAATGGCGCGAGCAATAGAGGTGAATTTAATGCCACGGTGCTGGTAAAACTCATTATCCTCAATCGCAACCGTTGCGTTCTTAACGTTTCGCGAGATTTCCTCGTATGGGATGATGGTTCGCCTGGTGTTGGCGAAAACATCATAAAGCAAGACTTCACCAGTCCGGTCGTAAATTTTAGTTGATTCGGCTATTTTGTTACTTTCAAAAAAATGCAAATCCGGCACAGTGAAGGTGGAAATCCAAAAAATAAAAAGTCCTGCCAAGACCAAAACGGCCGCTCCTGCGAAGTGCCAGAAAGCTTTTTTTCTGAAGGTTTTCTCGAAACGCTTAAAGGTTAACCTCATGCTCGTCCATAGTATCATATTTTGTTTTGTGATAAATTAGGGTTATGTTCAGATGGTTTAAAGGAGTGCCGACTTTGTCGCGTGACCCAAATAAGATCGAGGAGCTTTTGACTCGCGGCGTCGAGCGAATTTTTCCTTCCCCGGAATTCCTTAAAAAGGCCTTGCTAAGTGGGCGCCAACTAAAAATTTATCTCGGTATCGATCCGACCGGGCCGACCCTGCATCTGGGGCATGCCATCCCGATTATGAAGCTCGCTGAATTTCAAGCTTTAGGCCACCAAGTTATTCTTTTAATCGGGGACCAAACCGCCATGATTGGCGACCCGACCGACAAAAGTGCCACTCGGCAAAAACTGACTCGGGCGGAAGTGTTGAAAAACTGCCGAAATTACAAAAAACAAGCCTCAAAAATTCTGAAATTTACCGGCACCAACAAGGCCGAACTTCGTTACAATTCGAAATGGCTCAACAAACTTTCCTTAACCAGTCTATTGGAGCTGGCCTCAAACCTGACTTACGCTCAAACCATTAAACGTGATATGTTCCAGCAAAGGATCAGTGAGGGTCGAGACCTTTATTTGCATGAGTTTCTGTATCCTTTGATGCAGGGCTACGATTCCGTGGCGATGGATGTTGACGGGGAAGTTGGTGGCAACGATCAAACCTTTAACATGTTGGTTGGTCGCGATTTGCTCAAAAAAATCAAAAACAAAGAAAAGTTTGTAATCACCAGCAAACTGCTGGAAGACACCTCTGGCAAGAAAATGGGGAAGACCGAAGGCAACATGGTGACTTTAAGTGATGCGCCGAACGAAATGTTTGGAAAAATTATGAGCTGGCCGGACACCCTGATCCCAATCGGTTTGGAGCTCCTAACTTTTCTGCCGATGAATGAAGTTAAAAATCTCGTGAGCAGCCTGACTAAAGGAGTTAACCCTAAGGAGGTTAAAAGTCGGCTGGCTTTTGAGGTGGTGAAAATTTACCACAACGCTAAGGCGGCTGAAGGGGCCGTGAAAAATTTCAATGCAACGTTTAAAGCCGGAGCGATTCCCGAAAATGTTTTGACGGTAAAAACTGCTCCGGATTTGCTTTCCGAAGTTTTACTCAAAGCGAAGATGGTGGAATCAAAAACCGAATTTCGTCGTCTGGTTTCCGAAGGAGCGATCGAGGATTTGGATGGTAAAACTAGAATTAGTAATCCAACTGCGAAGGTGGAAAAAACCACTAATCTGAAAATTGGGAAAAAAAGATTTATTAAAATCGAGGTTGAAAAGTAAGGAAAAAACAGTTATCCACAGGGAGCTGTTTTTTTCTAGTTTGCAAAAAATATTAGATTTGGTAAAAAGTAGGCATATCAGGCCGTGAAGCGGCAAATTAAAATTTAAACTAGGTATGAATGACGAATTTGATCCAAAAGATTTAAGCCGAGACGATGACACTGTTGTCAGTGATGATCTAACAAGCGACACCATCAGTCTTGAAGATGCGATTGATGAGGAAGATGTTGAGGAGGACGACTATACTGGTGAGACCTACGAATAGTAAAAATGAAAACCCCGGCGCCGATAACGGCGCCGGGGTTTTCTTGTGGATTAGCTGTGGAGAAGCTGTTTACTCCTTGTGGAGATCGTGTTCGCTCGCCAAACAAGTTATCCCCAAGGCCACCGCGTCAAGTTCGTCATCTTGTTGTTTTTTGTCAGTCAGAACAATCAATTTTGGCAGCATCGCCATTACTTGCCGTTTGTCGCTTTTACCGTAGCCGGTGACAGCAATTTTTACCTGAAGCGGGGTGTATTCAAAAATTTTCAGACCAGCCGCTGAGGCTTCGTAAATAATAACCCCGCGTGCCTCGGCGACTCCCATCGCGGTTTTCTGATTGGTTTCGAAATAAAGTTTCTCAATCGCCAAAGCTTTCGGCTCATATTTAGAAATGACTGATTTAACCTCCCGGCCAATTTCTAAAATTCTTTCCGCCAAAGGTTTTTTGGCTGAAGTCTTGAAACACTCAGAATAAACCACGATTTCTTTTCGTTTTGGCAGTTTTTCCAAAACGGCAACGCCAACGCGCTCATATCCGGGATCAATCGCGAGGATTCTCATAGGAGTTTGGATGTTTTGAGGTTAGGAAGTTGGGAAGTTAAACTTCTGAACTTCTAAACTTCAAGCGAAGCGAAACTAAAAACTTACTCAGCGTTGGTAAAAATCTCTTGGACCTCATCATTTTCCTCTAAAGCCTCAATCAAAGCCTCAAGCTTGGCGCCATCTTCCTCGGAAATCGGGGCCATGGTTTTCGGCATCCAGCCTTCGTGGGTTTTCTCGAAGGCCCAACTGGCGCTCCCGGGCGCGGCGAGGGCAGAACCGTGCTCCGAAAGAATAAATTTGATTTCCTGGGCGGCCTTATTGCGATTGTCGGTCAAAGCGTCAATGATGAGAGCTACTCCGCCTGGGCCATAGGCCTCATAGACAATTACCTCCATATTTTGCGAGCCGGCCTCGGTAGCCTTTTTCACGGCACGATCAATGTTATCACTCGGCATGTTAGCGGCGCGAGCTTTTTCAATGATGCTCTTTAAGCCAGGCGAAGAAGTGTTGCCGTTAGCTTTTTTAGCTTCCAAAGTGATTAAACGGGAATATTTGGAAAAGATTTTGCTTTTCTTGGCATCCGAAACTGCCTTCTTATTTTTTACTTTTGACCATTTGTTGTGACCGGACATGGGAAGTGAGTAGTTAGTAGTGGGTAGTGAGTAGTAAAAGAAAGACCACTATACTTTATACCTAATATTTACCCCAGGCTACTTGACTAGTCGATTGGTTTAAGATATTACAGGAGTAGACAGAATTACAGCTCGAGCTGTTTTCGACTGTTCTTAACAAATAATCCTAAAGCATTTTAAAATGCTCCGGTAAATCAACGAGGAACCTGTATGAATACAGAACCCGCAAATGTTGAAAAGACCCCTCAAATCAGAAAAACCACCTACGACCTTGGTCTTAAGATAATGGCGAATTTGCCTAAAGTTGCGCTGACCGAAGAACAAGAGCGATTTTTCCTTCAGCATCCGGGGCTTCTGGTGCCGGCCCTTCAACACGGCTTTAGCGAGCCGGAGATATTTGCCTTGGAGCCGGAGACTATCAATTGGATCAAAGGTTGGGAGAGTTTTTATGACTTGGTTTTCGGTATCAAAACCCAGTTGCTTTGGAAGGTCAAAATTCCTTTCCGTCGTGCGAAATTCAATCGCTTCATCATAGTGGTCCAAGGACTGTCAATGACTCATGTCTATAACGCCTGTGCTGGGCATTTTCCGTGCCAGTGCTACGCTAACAACTTGGACATCTCGGTGACCGAGAATGAGCGTCACCCCACCGAACCCTATGCCATTTGGGTTAAGGATAGCGTAGAGGCCGACGAGAATCTCAAAAGTCTCTCAGCCAATCAGCTCAAAGGACAAGGTATTTGTGGCGAGACCATGCTTGAGCGAATGCTCCACGAGGTCAAACATTTCAGGGAAACCGGCAAGCATCTGGATACGGCTACGGCCACGATTTGTTCAGGTTCGCGCTATTCCGATGGTGGTGTTCCTGGCGCACGCTGGTATAACGGCGAGTTTCAGGTCGGTTGGTATGATGCGGGCCGTGTCTCTCCACGCTTACGGGCTCGCGAGGTGATAACCATCTAGATTTTCTACCGTGCTTCTTGGCCGGAAACGCATCTGCGTTTCCGGCCTTTTAAATATTCGTACTGGTGCTATACTTTTAAAAACAGTTCATTTAAATGAAAGGTAAAGTATGAAGCCAAAATGGCCAGCATTTATGTTGAGGCATTGGGGACCGCTACTTAATGGAAAAGGTGCCGGTCTCGCCTTTGTTTTTGCCGCTTGGGTTGCGATAACGGTGACGACACTTAGTCGACTTTTCCCATAGCCGATGAGTCGGGTCAGTACCATCCTGGCCTTTTCTCTGAGTGCTATAATAATGGAAAGTTCTTTAAATGAAAGGCTTATTGTGAAATGTTTAAGCAAGGCTTATCTTGACCAGTTTTTCGCCGAGAAGTGGGAAACATTTTGTTCCAAGTTTCCACCATTCTACCGGAAGAAGTTCGATACCGGGTATTGGCTCGCACTCGCAGCTAGCCTGTTCGCCTTTTCCTTGGCAGTGGACTACTTGATACAAATGCTTCGCCAGTGAGGTAAAAACAAAACGCGGCTGTCCGCGTTTTTTCATTCTTGAATCTTGAATCTAAATTCGTGAATCTATTTTTTTCTTGAATCTATTTTCACAGCAGTTTCCCGGAACCTTTCAGCTTCAAGTGATTATAGGCTTTCGTGGTCGCGGTTCGGCCACGCGGAGTCCGTTCGAGAAAACCGAGTTGCAATAAATACGGTTCGTGGACTTCTTCAATCGTGGCTTCCTCTTCTGAAAGAGCGGCCGACAGAGTATTTAAACCGACCGGCCCTCCGCCAAATTTTTCAATCAAAGTTATCAGCAAATTTCGGTCGGCGCCATTTAAGCCGGCTTCATCTACTCCCAAAAGACTTAAAGCTTCAAGCGCGCTCTTTTCATTGAGTTCGCCCTTTTTAACTTGAGCAAAATCTCGACAGCGCTTCAAGAGGTAGTTGGCAGTTCGTGGCGTAAAGCGGCTTCGTTTGGCGATTTCAAAAATTGCCTGGTCGCTGATTTCAACTCCCAAAATTTTGGCCGATCTTTTAATAATCTCGGCAATCTCTTTGTCAGTGTAAAAATCCAAACGAAAAGTTCCGCCGGAGAATCGGGAGCGGAGGGGAGAGGAGAGCATGGCCACACGAGTTGTGGCGGCGACTAAAGTGAAAGGCGGCAGCTCCAGTTGGATAGTTCTTGCCGAAGGTCCTTTGCCTATGATAATATCCAAACTTCCTGATTCCATCGCCGGATAGAGAATTTCCTCGATGGAGCGATTTAGGCGATGGATTTCGTCTATGAAAAGAATATCCCCGGCCGACAAGTTGGTGATGATTGATGCTAAATCACCGACTTTTTCGATTGCCGGTCCGGAGGTGACTTTCATTTGGGTATTGAGCTCTTTGGCAATTAGGTGAGCAAGGGTGGTCTTCCCCAAGCCTGGTGGCCCGTAAAAAAGGATATGCTCCGGCGGGTGATTGCGCTCTTTAGCGGCCGTGAGGAGAATTTTCAGGTTTTCTTTGACCGAATTTTGGCCAATATATTCCTGCCAACGACTTGGACGCAGGGTCTGGTCTAAAAATGCTTCCTCGGCCGGTTCCTTGGCTATTTTGTTGGCTTTTTCATTCAGGCTTGACATATAAATTGTTTTATGCTAGACTACCACTGTTATTTGAAAGAGGCGAGACGCGGTCATTATGGGCTCCAGAAATAGGGGTCATGAGATTTTAAGCTGGGCAATCCAGAATTTAAATCTCTAAGTAATGGATTTCACGGTCTTTAAATTCTTTTAGAGGACGTCTTGGTTTCGTATCTTCGGATATTAGGCTGATACTATCCTTGTAAAAGCGGTTTAGCTTTTGGCGTCATGCTAAAAGTATTACTTAGAGATTTAACATCTGGATTTGGGGCCCCGGTTAGAACATTTCGTTTTAACCGGGGCCTTTCGTTTTCTATCTCTCATTATTCACGGCTTTAGCCCTCTGGCAACTGGGGATAGCGACTGCAACACCAAAAACTTTTTCTTGCAAGGAACTGTGGACAGTCTTACATTTCTGCTTCCAAATCAATCACTCGTTTGACCTCCTCAAGTGAAGTCAATCCGGCCAAAATTTTCATAATTCCGTCTTGTCGCATGTCGGGAATATTTTGCGCCACCGAAGCTTTTTTAATCTCTCGCTCGCTTGGGCTGGCTTCGACCACTTTTTCGATCGCCTGATCGGTAATGATGGCCTCATAAACTCCGGCGCGGCCCTTGTAGCCGGTATTGTTGCAGACAGCACAGCCGACCGGCACAAACATTTTCTCGATTGGTGGGAGCGGATCCTTAAGCTCACTTAGGATTTTCTTGAACAATTCTTGGTCGGCCGGTTCGATCGGCGCCTCCTTCTTGCAAGCCTGACAAAGTTTACGAACTAAACGTTGGGCCATCGCTAAACTCAAAGCTGAAGTGATAATTTTTGGGTTGACCTTAAGATCAATCAGTCGGGTGAAGGTCCCGGCGGCATTATTGGTGTGCAAAGTTGAGAAGACCAAGTGGCCGGTGAGTGCCGAGTTGATGGCCACACTCGCGGTTTCGCTGTCTCGGATTTCACCAACCATGATGACATCCGGATCTTGTCGCAAAGCGCTCCTTAGGCCAGAAAGGAAAGTGTAGCCCTTTTCGCTGTCGGTTTGAGTTTGCACGATTCCCGGTAAATGGTATTCGATCGGGTCTTCAATGGTGATTATCTTAATGCTTGGATCGTGGAGTTTCCGAAGCAGGGCATAGAGCGTGGTGGTTTTACCGGAACCGGTTGGGCCGGTGGTGAGCAACATGCCGTTGGGCTTGCTAATGGTTTTATTGACCAATTCCAAAAGTTTTTCACTCATCCCGAGTTGTTCGAGTGGCACCGAGATTGATTTCGGATTCAAAACGCGCATCACGATTGATTCAGCGTAGGCACCGGGCAGAACCGAAGTTCGAATTTCGATATCGGCGTCGCTCACCCCTACACTAAAACGACCGTCCTGGGCTTCTGAACCGACATTGAGCTTTAGGCCGGAGATTAATTTAATACGCGAAAGCAGTAAGCGGTAAGTTTGGCGGTCAAATTTAATTACATCGGTTAGAACACCGTCCAAACGAAAGCGAATTCGGACATACTCTTCTTCCGGTTCGATGTGGATGTCGGAAGCGTTGATAGCCAAAGCTCCGGCCAAAATTACCTCTAAAATTTTTGAAATTTTAAAACCCTTGGTGCCCTTTAACAGTTCATAGATTTTTGAAGTGATGTCGTTTAAATTTTTAACATCTTTCATAACCGAAGCGACTTCCTCGGCGGAAATATCAAGAGCGCCGGCTTTGGATTCGCTGGCGTAAGAAAGAGTGGCATAAAGCGACCAGGCTTTTTCCAGGCTTGTGGCTGAAACCATGAAAAGGGTTAGTGCATAGCCGGCTGTTTCGAGTTTTTTCAAAACCAACAGAGTTTTGTCGAATTGAGGGGAGAGGACCGCTACCTTTAATTTTTTTCCGGAAATGTCAAAGACTGCCATTTTAGCTTCTCGTGCTTCCGCCTCCGGCACAAGTCGGAGGGCGTCGCTGTTAACCGGGGCGGTCAAAAGATTACCGTAGGCGATGCCATACTTACCTGACAGCAATTCGGCGGAATCTTCCGCCTCTTTCCTTAAAAGAGTTTTGATTCGTTCCTCCTGTTTGTCGTCATTAAAATCAATCATACGGCTAATTTTAGCTTTTTTTAGACGGGCTTACAACGCAAGAAAAAGGGGGAGGGAAAGCCCCGCCGGCCGAGGACGTCCGGCGGGGCTTGACAACTTTTTGTTTTGTGATAGGGTGGCGGGAGAACCTTCAACCAAAGGTGTTCAATGAAAATCGTTAACTATGTCGCAGTTCTTTGTTTGAGTCTGGTGTTTGTTGGTTGCAAGTCCCCGCTCTCCCAGGGCCAAAAGCCGGTTCCGGTCGTGAACAACTATTATTACAATACCCCGCCTCCGGCCCCGGTGGTCGCCAAACCGGCCCCAGCTCCAGCGAAAGCGAAACCCGCTCCGGCCCCGGCCAAAACGGCGGTAACGGCGCAGAAGCCCGCTCCGCCCAAGGTCGCGCCGGTCCCAGTGTTGAAATCCGGGCGCCCGGACTACAGCGTCTTGTTTATCAACCGGACCAAAGAGGTCGTGGCCATTGCCCTCAATAACGGGCGGCTGAAATTCAGTCTGAAGCCGGGCGAAGAGAAGGAGGTTCCGGCGGAGGCCTCGAACAACCAAATTCCTTACGAGGCGAAAATCGGCAACACTGCCTACGCCGACGGGACCATCAAGGTTGACCCCGGCTCGGTCTTTTACCGGATTACGATTCGACAGTGAGTCGGTCCGGCACCAAACCACCCCCCCACCCCTTTGCGGGTGAGGGGTTTTTTTATTATATTCGCATGCCTTATTCGTAAAGGTTCTCAACAGTTTTTAATGCTCAACTAAGCCGTATCTTTGCTATTGACCCCGTTAGAGATAGGTCATCAGAGATGACCGTAGCTATATGCTAGTAGCAGCATTCTATTTTATGGCTTTGAATAAGGTTTTTTAGAGCATTCTAAACAGAGGATCTCTAACGGGGTTGACTTTAGTCTTAAAATTTGATATACTATAGGTAGGAATACAGAAACCTAAACCATGTTTGTGCCGACTTTTAGTAGTCGGCACAAGGAAAGGACCAGATGAAAAATCTCATGTTCGTTGTAATGTTGCTCGTGTCAGCTCTGGCTCACGGCGCCGAAGTGAATCAGGAAATCGTCATGAAGCCGGTGGAACCGAAAGCGGTTCACCAAACTCCGGCGAGGCCGAAAATCGTGCCGCAAAAAGAGCTCACGGTTAAGGAGCTCTTCGAGCGTGAGCAAGTTCGGCGCCAAGAAAAAGAAATGGCTGCGAAGATTGCGACCGGAGAGCAAATCATTCCGGCAGCCGGACTCACATCCACGCAGTCTGGAACGGTGCCAGTTGTTCAGGCTCCGACGCGAGTCGGCAGCAGATCAGCCCACCGGTATCCCAATCAGCGCTCATTCGGAGGGCATCGGAGCTTCGGTGGTAGCCGCCCGTTTGGAGGCAATCAAGCTCCGAATGGGTACATCACCACTGCTCCGGCGGCGACGGTGCCGGCCAATGTGCAGGTCTATGTCGGGTCACCGGCCGTATCGCAACAGCCCGCTCCTGCCAAAAGCGGGTTCTGGCGAAAAGTTGGCCAAGCCACCGGGTTTGGTCCACTCTTCACCGAGTACCGGCCTCAAATCGCCGAGTATGCCGCGACCCACGGAGCGGTCGGCGCCTCCCAGTTCAGTGGGGTGCCTTACCAGACTACGGAGTCGGTGAGCGCATCCACTTGGGACAACTCCTACCAACCTTACGGTTGGGGCTCGAGGCCAAACACTTCGAAAGGCTCCTACTACGGCTACAGCCGAGTGAGTCAGCCGACCTACGGGGCTTATGTCCCGGACGGCGCGGCTCCGACCTCGTATGTCCGGTTCGAGTCGGTAAGCCAAAGGCTCGGACCGCAGGACTACGGAGTCCCGGGTGGGAGCACGAAGGTGTTCCGGCTCTTCGGTCGGGACTAGGCCACTCAGTTCTTCACAAAGCGCGTCGCAAGATGCGCTTTTCTTTTTGTTCAATTTAGCTACAATCACTGGATGAGAATTATAAGCAAAAGTTTGGCCGAAACCGAAAAATTCGCCCAAGATTTTTTAAATAAAATTAAACCAAAAGAAAACGACGCGACGGTCGTCGGTCTACATGGTGATTTAGGATCTGGAAAAACCGCTTTTGTTAAACTGATTGCGAAAAATTTAGGCATTACTGAAAACATCACCAGCCCCACTTTTGTCATTATGAAAAACTACCCACTTATTCTTCAAAACTTCCCAACTTCAAAACTTCCCAACTTCAAAACTCTCACACATATTGACGCCTACCGTCTCGACCGTGGCAGTGATCTTGCCAAGCTTGGTTTTGCTGATTTACTAAATAATCAAGAAAATCTGATTCTGCTTGAGTGGCCGGAAAAAGTGGCCGATGTTCTACCGAAAGACTATGTAAGGATTGATTTTAAATTTATTGACGAAAACACCAGAGAAATTTCTACTGATTTTTGGCTTTAATTCCGGCTCGGTTTGAGGTAATCTTGAGGAGGAAGGTAAACCCAAAACCCTAAGGCAATAACAATTGCTCGGGTGACCCTAAAACAGGCTATGCCTGTTCGGTAAACAAGAAAGGAATACCAGTGAAAAATGCCAAACGAGCCTTTGATTTGATGTGCAAAGACCTGTTGGTTATCGAGCCGATGGGTATCGCTTACGCCGCTCTGGCGGAAGACGGGCTATTCTCGGCCAAAATTGTGAATGTGGAAAAGGCTATTCATCGGCTGGCCGACAAAAACGGTCCGGACGCTATGGGCTCTCTGCCTTTCAAACGAGTTTTGACCATTCGAAGCATTGTGGCAATGGTGATGCTCGGCTATCCGGCGGAAGCCATCGATTGGCTAAAGAGTCTTGGCGCGAACTATCAAGGGTCGGCGACCAGCGATGAGGCGATTTTCTCTCACGGGTGCACGATCGGTATGATTTTTGGTCTTAACGAACTCTCCGAGGCCGGTGAGCCGATTAGTCCCGGTTTGGAAGAAGCAGTAGCACAAAGCCTTACTACTTTTCTTCAGATTGGGAAAGAAAAAGGTCTGAACGAGTATCTCAAAGATCAAAATTTGGCGTTGCTCTTTCGAAGGTTCATCACTCCAGCCAATTCTGGCAAAGATGGTGAGTGGGGCCGGGCGGAGACAATCAACTTTGTCCTCACAGTGATCAAGGCCGATCGCAAGAAGTTTGGTTTGATGGGCGAGGAGCTTGGTCGGATGCTCTGCGAGAGTCTGCTCGGCAATTTGGAGTGGCACTCGGCATGGCAGACTGTTCATTTTGCCCTCGGGCTGATGATGCGGCACCGAGCCGGACCAAAGCCCAATTTGCCGGTTGGTGGCGAACTATTGAAGAAAAAGAAAAAGTGAAAATTCGCCCCGCGTTTGCTGCAAACGCGGGGCTTTTAATCTCCCCAAACTCCTTGACTTTACCCAACAAAACTGTAGGGTAGTAAAGGACCTGGCTAATTGGCCAAAGTTCATTGTCAGTCAACCGCCGAGGCTTTTGTTCTGAAAAGGCAAAAGATTAGGCAAAATTGTTCAGAAACCAAGTCTTGAAAAGGATTTGGTGGAGAACATAACCTGAAAAGGTTCGTATGAAGATGGATACCGCGTCAATTGTTGGTGCCTTATTCGCCGAGCAAGAAAAAAGTCCTCTCACTAAAGCTTTGGAGATTATCTCCTCAGATCAGTCAGATGACCAAAAAACTGGAGCTCTGGCCTCGTTGCTACTCTGCGAAAGTGGAGGATGTTCCTTTGAGCACATTCGAAGAGTGACGCTTATCGCCGTGGCCGCCGGCCCGGATTTCTTGGCTGCATTCGTTAAAAATTTCGAGTACACCTTCCTCAACTTCATGACTCTTGCCACGGTAAAAGACATGGAGTTCAAGATTCACGCCGTTCTGGTCGGCTTACTTGAGGGGGAAATCAGACTTGACCCGAAACGCAAGAATCCGACTATGCATGTCAGCCCGACAATCATATTGCCCTTGGCTTACATGAAAGCATTGCCACTCGACAGAATGAGCCCGGATGTCGCGAGTCGGTTTTCGAGCGCAGTCGCGGAATATTTAAAGGAGGGCCATCTCTGTGAATCTCTAACAACACACGCTAAGGAGCAGAAGTTGCGTTGTGTGGAGTACCGAGCCTTTTTTGGAACGGTCGCGGAACTTTTACCGGCAGCATCTGGTCGGCAAAACCGACTCTTGTGGCAGGTGGTCGAAGAGTTTGTTCACAAAATCAAGCCAGTTCTTACCGAGCCAGCAATGATCACCCACTACACGGCCGGCATTGCTCACGCATTCAGTCTGCCACTTGAGCCGGCTGATCCCGAAAGTGAACGGATGAAACAGAAAATCATGAAGGCGGTCCGCGGAGACCTGTTCAGTTAGTTGTTGTGTTTTATGCCACCCCCCCGCACCAATCAGTGCGGGGGCTTTTATTTTTCTAAATGCTAGAATGTAGCTATATTTTTCATAATTCCTAATTCGTGAATCCTAAATCTACCCCAAAAAGACTGGTTTTACTCGACGCTCACGCGATACTGCACCGCGCTTACCATGCCTTGCCGGAATTTTCTTCAAGCAAAGGGGAACCGACCGGGGCACTTTACGGGCTTTCAGCGATGCTCATCAAGATTATTGCTGATTTGAAGCCCGACTATTTGATTGCCGCTTACGATTTACCCAAGCCGACCTATCGCCACGAAGCTTTCAAAGACTACAAAGCCGGCCGAGCCAAGGCCGACCCGGAACTGGTGTCGCAAATGAGGCGCTCGCGTGACGTTTTCACCGCTTTTAATATTCCAATTTATGACAAGGAAGGTTTTGAAGCGGATGACATAATCGGCACAATTGTCGAAAAGCTAACAGCTAAAAGCCAAAAGCTAAAAGCTGATGTAGACATAGTGATTGCCTCGGGCGACATGGACACCTTGCAGTTGGTTTCGGACGACAAGGTTCGAGTTTATACTCTGAAAAAAGGTATTAAAGACACGATTATCTATAACGAAAAAGGTGTTATTGAACGGTTTGGTTTTGGGCCGGAACTTTTGCCGGATTACAAAGGTTTGCGCGGGGACCCGTCGGATAATATTCCGGGGATAAAAGGAATTGGTGAGAAGACCGCCACGATTTTGATTACCAATTTCGGTTCGGTTGAACAGATTTATAAACAAATTAAAAAAGACGAAAAGCCATTACTTAAGGCAGGGATTACGCCCCGAATTGTTGAGCTTCTGAAAACCAACGAAGAAGAGGCGCAATTTTCCAAAATGCTTGGCACAATTCGTAGAGACGCGCCGATTGACTTCAGATTGCCGGAGCAGACCTGGAAGGAAAGTTTGGACGTTACAAAAACCGAGGAATTGTTCAGCGAACTGGAATTTCGAGCGCTCGGGACACGCTTTAAGGAAACTTTAAATAAAGAAGCGCCAAATTCAAAAACCCAGGTTCCAAATAAATCTCAAATCATAAAGTCAGAAAATTCAGAAACTACACACTACTCACTACCCACTACTCACTTACCATCCGACTTCTTCGAAACCTCGCTTGCCCTCTGGGTCGTCAATTCTAACCTGACCAATCCGACCATGGAGGATGTTTTGAATTTTGGCCGGACGGATGATTATGAAAAAGCCAAGAAGTTGATTTTTGAAACACTCAGGCAAAGAAAAAGCGAGAGAGTGTATGAGGAAATCGAGAAACCTTTGATTCCTGTCGTAAAAGCGATGGATGAGCGGGGAGTGAAGATTGATACGGAACTTCTCAAGAAACTTTCGGTTGAATATCATAAGAAACTGGATGGCTTGGAAAAAGAAATTCACCAATTGGCCGGTGAGGAATTTAATGTGGCTTCCCCGAAACAATTGGGAGAAATTTTGTTCGTTAAGATGGGCTTGGCTGGCAAAAGGCAAAAAAAGACTGCAACTGGGGCGTTTTCTACCAAGGAAAGCGAACTTGAAAAATTGCGAGAGTCGCATCCGATTATAAGTTTGATTTTGGAGTATCGCGAATTTGCCAAATTGCTTTCCACATATATCGACACGATTCCGACTCTGGTGGACAAGAATAACCGGCTACACACGCATTTTTTGCAAGCCGGCGCCGCGACTGGGCGAATGGCCTCGGAAAATCCGGGTTTGCAAAATATTCCCAACAAAACTGAATTGGGCCGAGCTATTAGACAAGCTTTCGTTGCCGAAAAAGGTTTTAAACTTTTGGCGCTCGATTATTCGCAGATTGAACTCCGGATTGCCGCGTTTTTGTCGGGCGATAAAAAGTTGATTGAGATTTTTAAGAACGGCGAAGATGTTCATACAGCGGTGGCGGCGGAAGTTTTCGGTGTGCCGGGCGACAAAGTCCACAAAGATATGCGTCGCAAAGCCAAAGTGATTAATTTCGGCGTGATGTACGGGATGGGGGTGAATGCGCTTCGGACTAATCTGGGCGCCGGCACAACTCGTGAGGAAGCGCAGAAATTTTACAACGACTATTTTGAAAAGTTTTCAGGTTTGGCCAAATATTTAGATAAGGTGAAAGCTGAAACCGCGAGACAAGGTTACACCGAAACTTTTTTTGGCCGAAGGCGATATTTTGAAGGAATTAATTCTAAATTACCGTTTATTCGTGCCGCTGCTGAACGAATGGCGATTAACGCGCCGATTCAAGGCACCGAGGCCGACATTGTGAAGCTCGCGATGATTAAAATTTGCGAATACATCAAATCGGAAAAACTTGAGGAACAAGTTTTTCCGATTCTCCAAGTCCATGACGAATTGGTTTATGAAGTTCGCGAGGATTTAATTTCCAAAATCGCTCCAGCTATCAAAAAAATTATGGAATCAGTTATTCCACCCGAAAAAGTTGCCGGCATCGTCTGTGTCGCCGAAGCGTCCGAGGGGGAGAGGTGGGGGGAGATGAAGAAGGTAGAAGGTATATAGTATTAAGTATATGGTATAAAAAACCGAAGCGGGTAGCGCTTCGGGGGTGTTGCTAAGATAATCGGCGTGCTTTTCGGACAAGGCGAAAAGTTCCAACTGGTGCAGTGCAGAGACCAAACGGCACATTTGCTAAATTTGAGCTTCTTGTTTTATCACTCAAAATTCTGGCGAGATTTGCCAGACACAAGTCCGCTTCTTTGGCGTTGGGATTCTGTTTCAAGTCTGCTTCAATCGCAATTCTTAACTCCTTTGCGATTCCGGGGCTGTATTTCTTGGCGATTTCCGCTATATATCTTTTTGCTTTTTTACTAATCATAGAACCTCCAGGTTGGGCCTGAATTTAGCTTAACACCTTAAATATTTTAAGCAACGGCTCGCAAGGACTGGCTCGTAGGAGCGGTTCTTGCGGTAGAAAATAAAAGCCGTCCGAAGCGGACGGCGCGATGAGAGCGACTTGGTTGTTGGGCTATCGAAGCAAAAGAAAGGCGGCGAGACCAGCACACAAATAGCCGATTAATCTTTTGGGACTGAGGTCGCCGGACATGACTGTTTGGTATGTGGCGATCACGGCGATCTGTACCATGACGGTGGCCATAAACAAAGTACCCGCCTCTTTCAGGGTTGCTTGCGTTATTACACTGTTGAAAGCCATGACTCCTACGGCACCAAATATTCCGCCGGCCAAAATCATCAGCCACTTAGCTTTAGTCAGGTCCTCAAGTTGGTTTATGGCTGGTAGTGAGACGATTGCAAGAACCACGGCGGTGAAGATCCCTGTGGCGATATTGCTCCGTAGACCGCTACGATTCATAAAGAGGGGCCAGATAGCGAAGCAAAATCCTGCCACGGCAACTTTCAAAGCTACATTACGCATGTTTCCTTTTCAGTGTGGTTTTTCTATTTTCAGATTAGTCTTAAACTCAGCACCTGTCAACAAAAGCTCCTGACTTATAGTAGGCACACGCAAGAACGGTTCTCGCGGTAGGCAATGAAAAACCGCCCGAGGGTTGCCGGGGCGGCTTAAGGGTTTTTAAATTGCTCACTCTCGGCCTAACAGTTTGTTGGTGACTGTGACTGCGAGTTTCCAAATTAGACAGAGGGCGCCACCAATAGTTAGCATTGTCGTGATTACTGTGGCTGCAATTTTTGCCCATTCAGTGTCCGGAGAAAAATCACCGAAAAAAGGGAAGGCAATTAGAATTAAGACGAAAATGACACCGAAGCCCGCGATGAATCCAAAAAGCTTCATATTTTATATGTCGGAAGAACTGTTTCCGGGACAAGTCTAACGAAATTGTTGTAATTGGCAAGGTGTAAGACTGGACAGGTGGGTATGGTTGACATTTTTAATATTAAATGTAGGCTGAAAGAGGAAACCTTAAAGAAAGTGAGTTAAAAATGACCGCAACAATCCCCGAGAGTTTGTGTGACCACATGTTTAGTTGTTTAGGGGGCAAGCTTAATGCCTCTCCGGCGAATAATCCCTGTGGCCACTCCCGCGACGCCTATTTTACCATTGTTCCTGAGGCTCCGGTCTCGGGCGCCACCATTACAGAGAAGTTGATTGGTTATTATCGTGGCGTCGGCGCTAATGTGGAGATTTGTACCAGCTTTTGTTTTGAAGTCACTTTGAGAGACGGGACCAAGCTTTGGGTTTCGGTCTCGAATTACTCCGACGACGGGAGGGGCAAGATCATTTTTAGCGTCGAGGTTATGAGGTGAATTTTATAAAACCGACAGTGGCAAATTGTCGGTTTTTTTCTTTTCACTATTTTTTATACTATATACCTAATACTTTATACTATATACTTTACCTATGCTTCTTTTCCTCTACGGCGAAAATAAGGACAAAGCGCGAGAGAAAGCTCGTGAGTTAATGGAAAGTTTGGCTAAGAAGCGCCCGGAGGCGTCGCTTTTTAAACTGGAAACTGATGGTTTTGATTTGGCCAAACTTGAGGAGCTGGTTCTAGGGCAAGGACTTTTCTCGAATAAGTACATTGTTTTTCTCGACTCACTTTTTGAAGATGCTGAAATCAAAGAGCAAGTTCTAAAATTTTATAAAGAAATCGGCGCTTCCGAAAATGCTTTCATCTGGCTGGAAGGGAAAGTCGACAAGGCGACTCTAACTAAACTCGAAAAAGTTGCTGAGAAGGTTCAGAAATTTGAAAGTGGTGAAGGGAAGGCGAGAAAATTCGGCCTGGGTGGCGGTCAAGCAGTTTCCCTTAATGATTTTAATATCTTTGATTTGGCTAGTGTTTTGGCTAGGCGTGATCGACGACAACTTTGGCTCCTGTACCGCGAGGCAATTTCGAAAGACTTTCCACCGGAAGAAATTTGTGGAATTTTGTTTTGGAAACTAAAAGATTTACTCACCAAAGGGAATAGCAGTTTTGAAAAGGCCGAAATTAAAAAAATGGCTGAAAAATTGGTTTCAATCTATCACGACGCTCATCGAGGTAAGCTGGACTTTGAAATTTCCCTCGAGAAGTTTGTTTTAACGGTTTAAACTGGTTAGTTTTTGTTGCCGCTGTACCAAAGCGGTTTTTTGTTCTTTAAAAATATTTAGGTAACTAACTGCCTCAAACGAGGTTAAAGCTAGTAGACAGTTCCTAATCTCAAACCGAAAAAATTATGAATCAAACCGAACTCAATCAAATTGCGGAAATTTATGGCCTAGGCCGAATTCAGTCGGCTGTGAAAAATGAAAAAGGCCTGGTGAATGATACCTACTATCTCAAGACGGACCGGGGTCATTTTATGGCGCAAAAGTTAAATCCGATTTTCACCGAAGCAGTGGTCGAGGATCACGATGTCGTGGCTAGGCACCTTCTACTCAACGACTTTCTGGCCCCCAAGATTGTGGAAGTCAGAGACAATGTGCTGTCGGCTAGAATCAGCGGCGCCCTTTGGAAAGTGTGCTACTACATCCCACATGATGAAGATGTAAAGGTGAGTGACAAGACTGTGGTTGAGGCGGCCGCCGCACTCGGTAGATTCCACGGGATAATGGGCTGTTGCCCGCTTCAGCCGAAGTTTAAAATCCCAAATTTCCACGAGACTCGGAAGATAATCGAGAAGCTCTCCCGCGTTTTCTTAAGTGAGGAGTATGCCGAGAAGGCGATGTGGGTGACGGAAATTTATCACGATATTGTTGGCTCAATCACGAAGCATTATTTGCCGACCGATTTGTCTCCGACTCTAATTCACGGCGATCCAAAGTTCGACAATTTTCTTTTTCGTGATGGGGAAGTAGTTGGGATGTTTGATCTTGATACCGTGATGCTTGGTCACGAGCTTCTGGATCTGGGCGATGCCTTTCGCAGTTGGTGTCGTGAAAGCAAAACCGAGTTTAACCTGAATCGGTTTAACTTAGCTCTTAAAGCTTATCGATCGAAACATAACTTGTGGTGGCGAGGAGGAAAGCTTATCGGGGATGATCTGGTTAAAGATGCGGTGGCACTGATTACCCTTGAACTGGCGGCCCGCTACCTCATCGACTACTTCGAAGAAACCTACTTCGATTGGAAAAAATATAAGTATCGCTCGCGAGCCGAGCAAAATCTCAGTCGCACCAAACGCTATTTGGCCTATTACCACAATATGCAGAAAGCGTTTGGGATGGAGTAGGGAAAACAAAACTCGTCTTGGGAAAGATGGGTTTTTTAAATCCAAAAGCCGAGATCTAATCTTGTCGGCCACAACTCTCGCTTTGCCGTCGCAAAGCTCGGTCGCAGCCCCCGCCTCGCGGCCTCGCCTGCTGGCTCGGCATCGCACCGCAAGGGTACTTCCAATTTCTAACTCGCATAGCTCGAAGAAATTTAGGTCGCTCCGGCTCGGACAAGTATCGAAATCGGACTTGTCGTCACAAATATTTTGTTCGCCGTCGCTCACAAAATTTTCTGACCACGCCTCGGCTGTTTTGCTTGCTCACAAAACATGCCTCCGGCTCGGACAAGTATCGAAAAAAGCGGAGCAGTCCGCTTTTTTCTATCTTGTCCGCCCGGTAGGAAGTTCGACCCTTACAGGGTCAGTGCCCTGTTTGGATTTTTCTTGCGCGTGAGAAAGCTTAGAAAAATGCTCAAACAGGCTTCGATTCCTACACGGAGACATAACATGTCTCCTCGGGCGGACCATTCCGCTTCGCTACATAGTCCGCCCGGTAGGAATCGAACCTACGACCTTCTCCTTAAAAGGGAGCCGCTCTACCAACTGAGCTACGGGCGGATAAAAAAGTAGAAGAACTATATCAAAAAATAGTTCTTTGTCCAATTACTATAAACTATAAACTAGCTGCTACCAGTCGACTAAAGCGGCAAATCAAAGGCGAGAAAACCCGGGCCGCTAACTAAAAGTGAAAGCAAGATTACGATGAGTAGTAAGTAAACCCGCTTATTGTAAACAATTGCACCGGCCCATCTCGGAGTTTTGGATTTCAATGCTTGAATTAGCAAAATCAAAATCAAAACTAAGGCAACTGGTTGGGTGAATAATCCGATAACCAAAAAAATTCCGCCCAAAACCTCTAAGAGGGCAATTATTCTGGCCAGAATTGATTTTGGGGCCGAGAGACTCCTGTAAAGCTGGTAACCGGAATAAATAATAATCAAACCGGCCACGATCCGAAGAAGCGTCGGTCCGGCGAGTCCGTAGGTCAATAAATTTGGAAAAATACTTAACATGGCATTATGATAGCATAATGAATAATCAATAACCAAGAAACAATAACCAAGAAACAATAACCAAGGTAAGTAGACGCTACCGAGTATTGTTAATCGGAATTTGTTCGGTTATTGTTTCTTGGTCATTGGTGATTGTGGAGTGATTTTATATTTAATTATGTCAAAACAAAAAAAAGAAGTTTGTCTCGTGCTAGACAATATCCGAAGTGTCTATAATGTTGGCGCGATTTTTCGGACTGCCGACGCTTTGGCTGTTGATAAAATCTATTTAGTCGGTGTGACACCTGCGCCGATTGATCGTTTTGGCCGATTTCGCAAAGATTTGGCTAAATCTGCTTTGGGTGCGGAGAAGAGTGTGGCTTGGGAATCGGTTTCGACCCTGACTGTTGTCTTAAAAAAACTAAAAAAAGCTGATTATCAATTGATTGCGGTCGAACAAGGCAACGGTTCAGTTGATTATAAAAAGGTAAAGATTAAAGCAAAAGTTGCTTTTGTCGTGGGTGAAGAAACCAAGGGAATCACTAAAAAATCTTTAGCTCTTTGCGATTTAGTAGCCGAAATCCCGATGCGTGGCCAAAAAGAGTCGCTCAATGTTTCCGTGGCGACCGGAGTGGCGCTTTTTAGAATTCTGAATCAGTAGCTTGAGATATCGACCGTGTTGCCGGCCGAGTCAATAAGTTTAATGATTTCTCGTTTGCTTTTCCAAATTTCGTCGGTGCGATTTAAGAAAACCCGCCATTCGGAGGTCGAGTAAAAATCGGTGTCGTTTAGGTGATCGTCGACACAACCGTTGTAATTAAAGTGAGCCGTGATGAAGTCTTGGCAGGTGTTGCCGGCTTTGAACGGAAAAATCTCAGTTGGCATCTGACAGAGACTGATTCTGTCAATGTAGTCGCGACAAGTGTCATTGAAGCTTTGCGGGTCAAGCGGGATGTTGGCGTCTCTGGCGGCCGGACATTGATAGTTGATTATTGGGGTGAAGGTCTGGAATTGGTTAAGGTAGCCTGAACATTTGTTCCCACGGAAAGAATAGCCGACCGGCGACCGACCGGTTGAGATGATCGCTCGTTCACCCGGTGTAAGGACAATAGCGCCTTCAGAGTTTAATTGGCCGGAACGAAAGATTTGGGTGCCACCGCCAATAGGATAACCGTTACCGGTTGCGCCACTGGCAATTTTCCACCCGGTAATATTAACCCCTTTGGCATTATTGCTGGCGGCCCTGATTGTGATGTATTCCTGTTGCGGGTTAGAGGCAATAGCGCCATAGGTGCTATCTATTAAGACCAAATCGGCGTAAACCGAAATACCTTTGTCTGGCAAAATGTCCGCTACAGCCGAAGCTGGCCCGGTAGGAGTTTGGGGTGCTTGATTATTGTTGGTTTGGCCGGTGTTCGAATCGGTCGGGCCGGTACCGCCACTACCGACTAGACCTTCCAAAGGTTTGGGTAGACTGCCATAGCCGGTGCTGTTTTCGCCAATAGTTGTGGGTGGGATGAGATACGGTCCTTGAGTGGCAATTGGTCGGTTATAGCCACCGGTCCAAACCCAGGCGATGATGATGAGAATCATGATGGCCACCAAAGACATAAAGTCTTTGCCGGCGCTTTGAGTTGGTTTAGTTTTTTTATCGGCCATCGAAATAGTATTAGGTATATAGTATTAAGTATATAGTATGGGGAAAGAAAAATCTAAGAGTAAAGAATTTGATGCTTGGGGCAGAAGTGAGCGCTGCGACCGCCGAGTTTGAGTTTGGTGATGATACCGGAGCATCTTTTCTTGCCACATTTTCCGCTAGTCTTTTGATAAGCCTGATGGTGATACTGGAAATTGCCCTTGGTGCCGAGTGGAGTGCGATAATCCGAAGTTGAATCACCGCCAAATTGGATGCCTTTTCTCAAAATCAGCTTCATTGAGTCGAACATCTTTTTTAGCTTTAGTGCAGGAATTTTAGAGACAATCGAGAGGGGATGGATGCCAGAGTCCCAAAGAATTTCGTCAGAATAAATATTGCCAATGCCGGATACAACTTTTGGGTCCATGAGAACCTGTTTGATTCTGCTTTTGGGCCAAGTGAATAGACGGCCTTGGAATTTTTTGAAATCAAAACTTTTTTCGAGGGGTTCTGGGCCAATGTCGGCCAAATGCCCAGTTTCGTGAGCGGTTTTGGTTGGTAGGAGAGTGACTTTAGCGAACTTTCTCACATCGGAGAGAGCCAAATGTTTGCCATTTGTAAACGAAATAACTAAATGAACGAATCGGCTGTAGGGGTCTTTAAGCGCCTCGGGCGCAATCGCGATCCAAGGGGAAGCTGTTAGCTGTTGGCCTTTAGCTTTTAGTTTTTCGGATTTACTTGAAACTTTTAACTTGGAACTTGGAACTCGCCTGTACGTTCCGTACAGGAGTTGGCCGGTCATTTTCATGTGAACCAGAATTGTCTGACCGTTTGAGAGGTTTATCAAAACATTTTTACCGCGCCTTTCGACATTTTTAATTTTCGCGCCAATTACGCTGACCCGAAATTTTCGGAAAAATTTCGGGTCCTTAATATTATCTTTTCCCTCATGAATTTTTCCGCCATAATCGGTCCAAGCATCAGAAATAGTAAGGCCGGAAATCAGCCGGTCTAGCATTGTTGCGGTAGTGTGGACTTCGGGAAGTTCGGGCATGATTATAAGGGTATAGCTCCGACGGTTGTTTTACAAGGTCGGGACCCCGTCTAAAGCGTCGGGGCGTAAGGCGTCTAAGGAAGAATGACTTGACAAACAAATGAATTTTAATATAGTCTGATTTCAGAAAGGGGTTGGTTTTATAAATCAATCTAAGTGCGGTTAACTCAAAGTGAAAGGATTGGAGTATGAGCGCAAAAAAGCCGGAGGTCAGCTTGGATTACCTTCTTAATGCCCTGGTTGATATGGGGTTTCTCAAGCAAGCGCAGGTGGATGAAGTTCGGGCCCAAACTCTTCGCAAGGGCGGGGTGGTCGAATGGCTCATGAAACACGGACGGCTGACTGAGTGGCAGGTCACCAAGGCCAGGGCGGCCCAGTTCGGCGCCGAGGTCATCGAGGACGACAAGGTCGTCGTCGCTAAGAACTGGAGAAGGCGTTTACCCAGAAGTGTTGGCGCCAAGTTCTTCAAGGAACGCCAGGTGGTTCCGGTCCAAATCAGTGCTGGTGGTACCCGGGGTGTCTGCAAGGTGGCGCTGAACGATCCGTCGGACCTCGACACGATTGACTTCCTTTATCACCTGACCCGCATGGACATTGTGGTCAGGGTTGCTTCGAGGCCAGCTATCAAGAATGCCCTGTCGAAAATGCGCGACCGGGTGGGGCGATAGTCAGGGTTTATTGTTTTGCATAACACCAAGATTAGTTCTTGGTGTTTTTCTATTATTTTTTCTCTAGCAGTTTTTTAATTCCTCTCTAGCAACAGTCGCATCATCCCAAGGGATTTTGGTGCCGTTTGGCCCGCAGATACAGGGGTCGGTGCCTTTGCCAGTAATTAAAACCGTATCGCCAGTTTGGGCGAGTTTCAAAGCCTCGCGAATCGCTTCGCGGCGGTCCATAATAATTTTATATTGTCCGTCGGCGATTCCTTTAGCCACTTCCTCAACGATTGCTCTCGGGTCCTCATCGTAAGGGTCTTCATTGGTAAGAATTATTTCATCGCAATATTGATCGGCAACTTTCCCCATGGCCGGTCTTTTCCATTTGTCTCGGCCGCCACCGGTGTTTCCCAAGACGCAGATTTTTCGCGAATCTTGGAAAACCTGATAAAGCTTTTCTAGGGAATCGGCGGTATGGGCGTAGTCAACAATTACCTCAAACTTCTGATTGTCAGAAATCTTTACATTTTCCACTCGACCGCGGATCCCTTTGAATCTTTCCAGGGCGGATTTTATAACCGAAATTCCGATACTTTGCGATTTGGCATAAGTAATGGCCGCGAGCATATTGTAAACATTAAAAAGACCGGAAAGGTGAGAGGTGATCAAGGTCTTGTCGATTGTAATATCGGTGTCATGAAGGTGTAGTTCATACGGTTCAGCATCTTTGACCGAGAACTTGATTTTCTCCGCAATATTTAGAGCGAGAAATAGAGCTAATTCTTTATCGTCGCCATTTACCACCAAAACTCTTCGCTTCTTTTTGGATTTGGCCAGAGCCCGACCGATTGAGAGTTTGGCGTCTTTATATTTTTCAAATGAGCCATGAGCCTCAATGTGTTCCGGAGAAATGTTGGTGACGATCAGTCCGTCAAAGTTTATCAGGCGGTGGCGAGAAAATTGGGCGCCTTGGGAGGTGACTTCAAGGATGGCGTACTGGCAACCCGCCTTCACGGCTCGGCGAAGAAACTTCTGCATGAAAAATCGTCCCGGCATCGACATCTTAAATTTATTGTCTTCAGAGTTCTGGTCAATTTTAAAGCGCACTGTGTTTTGTAGAGCAGTTTTAAATCCGGCCTCTTCTAAAATCGCATTTAAGATTTCGGTAGTCGAACTTTTTCCTTTGGTGCCGGTGACACCAACGACGATCAGTTTACGAGAAGGGAAGCGGTAAATAATCGCGCCCAAAAGCGACATCAGGTAGTGATAGGCCGGCTGAAAAAAGTTGTAAGCCTTAGCCGGAATTATTTTCTCAATTTGTCTTAGAATTTTTTCTTTCATTTATTTACCTAAAACTTTTAATGCAGCTTTTATTCTTTCGCCGGTATCAGCAATTTTTAGATCGACTTCTTTTAGCGCTTCACGGGCTTCTTGGTGCTTATAGCCAAGAGCCTTCAGGGCTTCAAGTGCATCAATTTCGTCACGCAAACTCATTTCATCAGCTTCTGTATCGACACCGAGTTTGCCTTTGAGTTCCAAAACAATTTTGTCGGCCATTTTTTTGCCAATGCCGGAAACTTTGGTGAGGTGGGCAGTCTCGCCGGAGATAATCGCTTTTCGTAAAGAGGGGACAGTTGTCACATTCAAAATTCCCAGAGCGGTTTTCGGACCGATGCCAGAGACCGTAATCAAAAGTTCAAAAAAAGAAAGCTCCTCTTTGTTTAAAAAACCATAAAGGTCCAGGGCGTTTTCTCGGACGGCTAAATGAGTCCAAAGTGAGATAACTTCACTCTTTTGGCTTTTGGCGATAGTTTCGGCGGTAGCGAAGACCTTGTATCCCACTCCACCAACGGAAATTACCAAATATCGCTCAGTGGTGTCGGCTACGGTACCGCTTAGGTGGGAAATCATGAAGTTAAGTATATAGTATAAGGTATATAGTATAAAGTATCAGATAATTCCACAGGAATGGATAAATTTGCATTTTTTGAAAGTCTCTGTTAGTATTGCCCTTGTTCGTTTTTCTGATGTCTTTAACTACAAACTACTCACTACCAACTACTAACTAACTTATGCCTATCACATCTTCAGCCAAAAAAGCTCTCCGCGCTTCCAAGAGAAAGCGAGTTTTCAACTTACGACGACAAAAAGCTTCCGATGAGTTGGTAAAGCAGATTCGCAAACTGGTGGCCCAAAAGAAAGTCTCCGAAGCCAAGGCCTTGCTTCCTAAAGCCTATCAAGCTCTGGATAAATCGGCCAAGATGAAGACTATCAAGAAAAATACCGCTTCCAGAAAGAAATCTCGGTTGGCCAAGCTTCTCAAGAAGAACTCTTAGTCAAAAATTCCGCCCAAAGCGGAATTTTTGTTTCGGGTGGTCAGGAATATTTTGCTCGCCGTCGCTTGCAAAATTTCACGACCCTGCCCCGCCGGTTTTGCCTGCTAGCAAAACAGGGCGCTGGCCAGCATATGTATCAAAAAACCTGAAGCAGTTCATGTTTTTCTATCATGTGCTCTTGGCCAGAATCGAACTGGCATCGTTCCCTTCGGAGGGGAACATCCTATCCATTGAACGACAAGAGCAGGATGAAGAGTTGGTAGGAGCGGCAGGAAATTCGAAACTTACAGTTTCAGTACCCCGTTGAGCTTATTTTTGTCGTCCGCCGAGGACGCAAAAATAAGCTCAACGGGGCTTCGATTCCTGACGCAAGCAAAATCGTTTGCTTGCTCCGAGAGCACAAACCTCGCGGACTCGCTTTGTGCTCTCGGCAGGAATCGAACCTGCATTTCTCCCTTCGCAGGGGAGTGTCCTATCCATTGAACGACGGGAGCATATATTGAATTTGCTTACTTTAGCTTAAAAACCAAAGAATATCAAAACCAATCTTCTAATTAAGCTAGTGAAGCTAATGAAGCTAGCACAGCTAGTCTCTAAAATCCCAAAAATCCCATCACTTGTTCGGAGAAGGGAACTCGCAGGGGCTCTTCTTTGATGTAGTCGTTGAGATAGTCTTTGACCACAATTATGTCGACTTCTCCTAAAGGTAGAGTGATAATCGGCAAAAAACCGCTCTGTGCTTTCAAGATCAATTTCGGCCCCGACTCATCACCATCAATTCCGAAAGCTAAAAGATTGCCAAATGGATAGAAAATCTCCCCGGAAAGGATGCCCTCCTGATTAATTTCAAAAGTAATCAATTTTGGCGGGCGTCGGGTGTGCATAAAAAGGGTGGCGGCAGCAATGACAATGAGGACGGCAAAAAGGGCGTTGCCAAAAATAATGGCACTGACGACCAGCGAGGCAATAATAATAACCGTGGCGACATACCAGTCGGAAGTTCTAGTTTTGACTGGATATTCCAGAGCTTGCCACTGTAAAGACTTTCTCATGACTAAAGATTTATAAACATTAGGATGAAAATCGCGGTTGTAATGAAAGCCGACACCAAACACCAAGTGCAATACTGTTTGATGATGAAGGTTTGGACCAAAGACAGGCTAAATGACATTAAAAATCCTCCCGCGCTAATCAGAAATAAAAGTAAAGCGACTGTCGGCGAATTAGCTGACGGCAGAAAAACAAAATAGGTATAACATAGAGCGATAAGTCCATAATAGGCCATACCCGCCACTTCCAGTCTGACACCCATCAGGGAGCCAAACCTGCTCCTAACCACGGCATCACAATCGAAACCGACCGGACAGACGATTGGGGTCGGCTTCTGCTTTTCGGTGTAAATAAAATGGGAAACGGCGAAGCCACAGAAACCTAGAACTGCGATGATAATGAAAATAGCTAACGGCATATTTAAACTATTGTAGCATAACTTTAGTGAGCTCGAGCAGTTGATTGGCTTTGCTTCGGGTCAGTCTTTTGGTATCATTGTCGTATGCCAACTGATCCACAAATTTTCTGGTTTTTGATTCTGAGTATCGTCTGGGTTTTGCCTTGGAAAGGTTATGCCTTGTGGATGGCGGCCAAGCGAAATGATACCAAATGGTTTGTTGCAATTTTGATTTTAAACACACTCGCAATTTTGGAAATAATTTATATTTTCTTTGTTGTGAGGCGTGATAAAAATAAAAGCGAGGAGGCGGAGTCATAAAATTTTAATTTCAAACACCCCGAGTTTCAATAACTCGGGGTGTTTCGTTTTGGCGGAGGGAGTGAGACCACGAGTACGTTTTTTGAAACTTACAGTTTCAGGCAGCTTTTCCGAAAACTGCACTTGGATTTTAATAGTCGCTTTGCTTCTTTAAGATCTCGGCGTACCCCGATTGGTTCGCGAAGCGCTCGGCTCAATCGGGCTTCGAATCTCACACGCAGTGCTCCCCAGCACTGCTCTCCTCCGCTTAACAAAAAATGGCACTTGCGTGCACATTTTTGTAAAAGCGGAGGAGGTGAGATTCGAACTCACGGCCCCCTTACGAGGGCTCCGGTTTTCAAGACCGGTGCATTCGACCACTCTGCCACTCCTCCCGGAAGAACTAGGCCATAATAGCAAAAAAGGTTGGTTTTGCAATTTAATGCCAGCGCGACCAGTTTAGTGTAATATACAAAGATGCGTTTTTTGGGGATTGATTATGGTGAAAAGCGGGTAGGGCTGGCGATTTCCGACGAGAGTGGAAAAATGGCTTTTCCTGACCAAACTTTACCAAATAATAAGAATTTAATTGGTGAAATCGCCTCTATCTGTGAGAAGAAGGAGATTGAGAGGGTTATAATTGGTGAGTCGCGAGATTATTCCGGTAAACCAAACGCCATAATGAAAGAGGCCGAAGAGTTTAGTGTGTCTTTGGCTAAAGCGACCGGTCTTAATGTCATCAATGAGCCAGAATTTCTGACCTCGCACCAAGCTTCTAAGATTCAAGGCGGGAGTAATCAGATTGACGCGTCAGCAGCAACAATTATCTTGCAATCACATCTTGATAAATTAAATTTGAAAAATCAAAATGGAAAATGACAATTTAAAATTAAAAAAGGAAGAAATCTTAGCAGAAAAGATCGGGTATGACGATTTTGTGAAAGTTGAAATGAAAGCCGGGCAAATTTTGAGCGCGGAAAAAGTTCCTGAAACCGATAAGCTGGTAAAGTTATCGGTGGATTTTGGCTCCTTCAAAACCGAAGTTAAAAAAGAAGATGGCACGGTGGAAATTCAGGAGGCTAAAGATGTCAGGCAGATTATTTCAGGAATCTCGCTCTATTTTCCGGACGCTTCGGTTTTGGTGGGGAAGAAGTGCATGTTTGTCACCAACCTAGAGCCGCGAAAAATCAAAGGTCTGGAGAGTAATGGGATGATTTTGGCTTTGTCGACTGAAGATGGCAAGTTTTCTTTGCTTGAACCATCGGCCGAGATACCTATAGGGACAAAAGCGAAGTAAAAGCACCAAGCACCGAATAAATTTTTCTTTTTTTGCAGATTGAGATTTATTTGGAACTTGTAATTTGAAATTTGTTATTTTATCTTTCTTACATTATGTTAGATTATCTCGACCCGCTATTTTTAATCAAAGCTCTCGGACTTATCGGAGTTTTGCTCATAATTTTTGCCGAATCGGGGTTATTTTTTGGGTTTTTCTTGCCTGGTGATTCGCTCCTATTCACTGCCGGACTTTTGGCCTCGCAGGGTTATCTGAATATTTATTACCTCTTACCCGGGGTATTTTTGATGGCAGTTCTGGGAGATACCTTCGGCTACACCTTTGGTCGGAAAATCGGCCCCAAAATTTTTACGCGCGAAGATTCGTTATTTTTTCACAAAAAACACGTTGAGCGCGCCAAAAACTTCTATGAAAAGTATGGTAACAAAACCATTGTTTTGGCGCGGTTTATTCCGATTGTCAGGACTTTTGCTCCGATTGTGGCTGGGGTTGGGCAGATGGATTATCGGAAATTTTTGACCTATAATATTTTTGGCGGTCTGGCTTGGACGGTTTTGCTTGCCGGAGGCGGTTATTTTCTTGGCGAGATTGTGCCCGGGATTGAAAAGTATGTCACTTTGATTTTGGTTCTGATTATTTTAACCTCATTTTTGCCGGCTATCTCGGAAATCTGGCAGGTTTGGCGCCAAAAGCACAGCGCTTAGTTCTCCTTTGAAGAAAGACAAGTTATAATAGAGGCATATTATATGGCGTCTTTTGTAAAATCTTTTCTGCGTTTTTTCCCAACCCCGCAATTTTTGGCAATGCCGGCGGTCGGTCTAGATGTTTCTGATCGGGCAATCCGGTTTGTTGAGTTTGGCCGCCGTTCCGGTCTGCCGGTCCTGAAAAATTTTGGCGAAATTATTCTCCCAGAGGGATTAGTGGTTGGCGGGGAGATTAAAAAGCCCAAGGAATTATCAGAGATTTTGACACAGGTCAAAGCGAGAACCGGTCTCAAATTTGCTAGAGTTGCTCTGCCGGAAGAAAAAGCTTATTTATTTAGAACCGTAATTCCCAAAGTCGAAGCCAAAGAGGTGCGTAGTCTTTTGGAATTCAAGTTGGAAGAAAATGTGCCCTTGTCGCCGGCCGAAGTAATTTTTGATTACGAAATTATTCCAAGTCGCGGGCCTAAATCTGGAAATGAGCTGGAAATCAGTGTCTCGGCTATCCCTCGCCAGTTTGTTGTGGATTTTTCCAATGTTTTGGGATTGGCGGGGCTGACTCCGATTTCTTTTGAAGTGGAGGCCAGGGCTTTTGTGCGGACTTTGCTAAAAAAGAATGATTCACGGGCCACGATTATCGTCTTTTTCAAAGAAACCAAAACCGTTTTAGCTGTGGCTATCGGCAACTTAATCTATTTTACTTCAACCCTAAGTATTAGCGGTGAAATGCTTACTAAAACTCTGGCGAACACTCTTAAAATTGCACCGGAAGTAGCGCGTCGTTTAAAAGCGGAGAAAGGTTTGGCCGGCTATAAAGAAAATCTTGATGTTTTCGCTTCGCTCACTACTGTTTTGGCGGCTCTCAAGGATGAGATTAGTCGGATTATGATTTATTGGAATTCACACGAGAAAATTCATAACCGTGTCGAGCAGGATATCAGTCGAGTGGTATTTTGTGGCCAGGATTCGGCCATTCCTGGTTTTGATGTCTACATGCGCGCCGCGCTTGGGGTTGAGGTGGCGGTCGGTAATGTTTGGCTCAACGCTTTTGATTTCGATGATTGTATTCCGGATATTAGCCAGAGCGAATCGCTCAATTATGCGACCGCTATCGGGCTGGCTTTACCGAAAGAGTTATAGCTGAAATTTAAAAATATGTTCAAGCTTTTACCAGAAGAACAGGCGAAAATTATTAAGAGGGAGTACTATTTTCGGATTACCACCACTTCCTTGTTTTTGCTTTTCTTGGCGACCTTACTGGCCTTAGCTTTTCTTTATCCGATTGACATTCTTTCTTCGTACAAAGTGAATAGTGCTCAGGCGACTTTGAAATCGGAACATGCCGATGAAATCTCAAGCGGAACAAGCAGTTTGGGTCCAGTTTTGGCAAGAGCGAAAACTGAGCTAGATTTGCTTGGTCAGTTCCGGTCGCCAGTCTCTTGGTATATGCTTCTGGGACGATTGATAAATGTCAAACCAAAAGGGGTAGTTATCAATTCCTTGAATTTAGGGAAAGGTGCTAAGGACAATGAGTTGTCTATTGGATTTGGCGGGGTAGCGGATGATCGCTTTACTCTGCTCGAGCTTGCCAAAAATCTTGAAAAACAAAGTATATTTTCCAAGGTCGTTCTGCCGGTTTCAGAATTGGCCAAAAATAAAGATCTCAACTTTTCGCTTAGCACGACCGCAACTTTTTAAAATATGAAACCGAAAAATACTACAACTAAAACTCTTCTGGCGCTCGCTGTCTGCTTGGCTTTGGGCGGACTCGTTGGCTACTATTTTTATTTCAATCATATTAAGGGCGACGGGGAAGCTGCTTCGAGCCTGCAAAATGAAATTGATCTCCTGGCGGAAAAAGCGACAAGACTAGATTCAATCAAATCAATTTTGGCCGATACTTCTTCTGATCGGGCCAAATTGGCGAAGGCGGTGGTGGCAGCCGATGGGGTGGCCAATTTTGCGAGCGAGCTGGAGGCGTTGGGGGTAAGCCTTGGCACGACGGTGGCAATCGGCTCGCTTGATGTGAAGAGTCTGTCCGGTTTAGGCTCTGATACTTTGGAAATTTTGGCAGTCCGGCTTTCGGCTAGCGGTTCTTGGCGACAAGTTACAAGATTGTTTAGTGCTTTGGAGAACTTACCTTATGGCCTGCGTTTCGAGCAGGTCTCTCTCAATAAATCAGTCGACTCCAAAACTGGCGTCAGTTGGCAGGTGGCCTTTTCACTGGAAGTCCTAAAAAGAAAATAAATTCTATGGATCTAAAAAATATTAATCAATTGGTCAAGGCGGTAGGGGCAGATTCCAAAGGGGTTGGAGCCTGGTTTGTCCAAGCCAAACGCGACCCGAACCGTGCCTGGGAAATAATTTTCGGTAGCTTTCTGGTGGTGGCTTTATTACTCTTGGCTTTTTCCGGCTATTTATTTGTAAAGATTAATCGTGGAGAAATTTTTACTGTCAGTAAACCGGCCACCGAAAATCTGGGAACGATCGACCGCGAGAAAGTAAAGCAGGCTCTAGACGCAATGGACCGCAAGGCCTTGAAACTTAAGGAAATCAAAAATGGCGGCACAATTTATGTTGACCCCTCCTTGCAGTGAAAGATTTGAATCGATAGATTAAAAATCAATCCTTTGCTATATTTGCAGACGATTGCCCCTGTAGTTTAATGGATAGAACTGTGGACTTCTAAGCCACTAATGGGTGTTCGATTCACCCCGGGGGCACAGAATTAGCTGTATATAAATTAAGTATGTTTACAGGTCGTGTTGGTCAAAATGAAAATGTCCCGACTCCGGAAAAACCACCTTTTTTGTATCATGGTTCTGCACATAAGCATATTGAGGAATTAGAGCCAAGAAATGAAAGTGTAAGAGATCCGGGAGAAGGTCCTGTTGTTTTTGCTACCCAAGAATTAGCACTAGCGACCATTTTTATGGCCGCGGGTGTTGTGGAAAGTGGTAAGTCTGGTGATGTACCCTACGCGGTTATTGTTGGCACCAAAGAAATATTTAAACGAGATGATAATGGTGGCCATGTTTACATTCTGCCGAGTGCCAGTTTCGAAAAGGACCCCAATAAAGGTCTCGGTGAATACGAGTGGACCAGCAAGAAAAAAATAAAACCTGATAAAAAAATAGAGTACTCATCTACGTTGGATGCCATGGTAGGTAAGGGTGTCCAGGTGTATTTTGTCGATAAAGACGTTCATGAACGAATCCGAGAATCGAATGATCATGGCCTCGAGATTTTGAAAGGACTAAAATCAGAAAACCAAATGACCGGTGTCAATATTAGATCTTTAGACTAAACAATTTGTGCGCGATGCAGGACTCGAACCTGCGACATCTTCAGTGTAAATGAAGCGCTCTACCAACTGAGCTAATCGCGCTTTTATATGTGGTGTGCACTCTAGAGGATTCGAACCTCTGGCCTCTCCCGTGTGAAGGGAACGCTCTACCAACTGAGCTAAGAGTGCTCAGGGCATAAGTATAGCCAAAATGGAGCATTTATCAATCCATTTGAGTTATACTATAGCGATGGTAAAACAGTTGGAATGTGAAATCTTTGGCCGGGTGCAGATGGTCATGTTTCGGGATTTTGTGAGACGCCAATCGGTGAAGCTTGGTTTGTCAGGTTTTGTACAGAATACTGAAGCCGAGTCGGTCAAGGTTTTAGCTCAAGGCGAAGAGGCCAAACTAAACCAATTGTTGACTTACTTGCGCAAAGGCCCAGCTTTGGCTAAGGTAGAGAGAATTTCCGAGACCTGGTCCGAACCAAAGCAAATATTCGATAATTTTGAAATTATTTACCGGAATTTATTTGATCGCCTTTAGTTTTTAATCTAATTCTTGAATCATGAATCTTGAATCGATCCCCAAGTGTGTTGGCATTATCATGGACGGCAACAGGCGCTGGGCTAAAACTAAAAATTTACCAGTCGTTGAAGGGCATCGGGCCGGTGGCGAAACCTTGAAGCAGACTATCCGCTGGGCCAAAAAGGTTGGTGTCAGACACATCATTTTTTACACTTTTTCGACTGAAAATTGGCAACGGCCACAAACCGAGGTGGTTTATCTTTTGAACTTAATTGGCGAATTTTTAAAAAAGGAATTGGAGAATTTTTCCAAAGAAGGCGGGTCGCTTCACTTTGTCGGCGACCTTTCAAAATTTTCTGCTGATTTGCAAAACGCTTTTAAAAAATCTACAGCCGAGACCGCCAAAAATGCTGATATCAATGTTTACTTTGCTCTGAACTATGGTGGTCGGCAGGAAATTTTGTCGGCCGTCAAAAAAATCGTGGTCGAGAAGCCGAATCAAAATGATATTAGTGAGGAGTATTTCAATAAATTTTTGCAAACTTATCCAATGCCGGATCCTGACCTAATCATTCGGACCAGTGGGGAAGAGCGACTTTCGGGTTTTTTGCCATGGCAAGGGGTTTACAGTGAATTATTCTTCATAAAAACCTACTGGCCGGATTTCAGCGAAAAGGAATTTTTAGACATTTTGGCCGAATTCGCAACGCGCCAAAGGCGCCGCGGGAAATAAAGTTAAGAACCCTTACAAAAAGGGCACACGAATGACTCCTACTATTCAAATCTTATACGAAGACAATGATCTCCTGGCTGTAAACAAGCCGGCCGGTTTAATCGTACACGCCGACGGTAAAACCAAGGAAACCTCGCTTGCCGACTGGCTGGCTGATAATTATCCAGAAACCCCGGGTGTTGGTGGTTCCGTAAAATTGGCCAATGGTGGTGAGACCAAACGCAACGGTATCTTGCACAGGATTGATCAGGACACCTCGGGTTTAATTTTGGTCGCGAAAAATCAAAAAGCTTTTGTTTTTTTTCAGAAGCAGTTTTTGGATCGGACAGCTGAAAAGACCTATCAAGCTTTTGTGGTTGGCGAGATAAAACCAAAGCAAGGCAAAATTGATAAGGCCATCGGCCGGAAAAGGGGAGACTTTCGGCTTTGGTCAGCCGGTAAAGATACGCGGGGTAAGTTGAGAGAGGCGGAGACTGACTATCGGACAATTATTTCCAGCCCCGATTTTAGTTTATTGGAAGTTCAGCCTAAAACCGGCCGGACTCATCAAATTCGAGTCCATCTACAGGCAATCGGGCACCCGATAATTTGTGATAAAAAATATGGCGATAAAAAAAGCCTGCTAGGCTTCAAGAGGCTAGCTCTCCATGCCTTGGCCATCAAACTCAAACTGGTAAGTGGCAAAGAGGTAACACTCAAAGCTCCATATCCAGAAGATTTCCAAAAAGCCATTGAACTTACTGCCATTAAAGGCTAGAACCAAAGGAAGTTGCAGAGGGAAAACCAATATGCTAAAGTAGCGGTCTTAAAGATATGACTAAGGGAATCAAAATTTCATCGGTTGATATGGCTCTGCGCGCCAAGCAAGGTATTCGCTCTGGCGATACTGTTAAGGTTTGGGTGAAAATCAAGGAAGGCGATAAGACTCGCTCGCAGGCTTTTGATGGTCTAGTTTTGGCACGGAAGCATGGTAGCGAGGCTGGTGCCACTTTTACCGTCCGAAAGGTTGTTGATGGAGTGGGTGTGGAAAGAACATTTCCAATGTATTCTCCGGCAATTGACAAAATTGAGATTGTTCGCCGAGCCAAGGTTCGCCGAGCCAAGCTCTATTATATTCGCGAGAAGGCGGCCAAGGAAATTCGTCGCAGTATGCGAAATGTCATGAAGGAAAAAGATGAATCCCGAGCTCCCGCTACCGAAACCAAAGAGGCTGTAGCAGAAACTAAGTAAAAATCTCTCCGAATTACGGAGGGATTTTTAGTTGAATTTAGTTGAAAAAAGCGGATTTCTCGTACATAATAGCCAAACAAATGCGCGGGTGGTGAAATTGGCAGACACGCTTGCCTTAGGAGCAAGTGCCGTAAGGCTTGGAGGTTCAAGTCCTCTCCCGCGCACAAAATCAAACGCCGAGAGGCGTTTTTGATTTTGCGGCGGGAAGAAAGCTCTGGGAGAGCTTTCGTGAGGACTTGAAAGCCGGAGCGCGACGGCGCGAGGCGGGGTCGCGGAATTTTTCAGCAGAAAAATATCCGTGACAAAGTCCTCTCCCGCGACAATTTTCAGCAGGCAAAAACTTGTGACCAAGTCCCTCTTCCTCTCCCGTGCACAAAATAAAAAGCACCCAGTTAGGGTGCTTGGATGCTAAGGTAATCCGGTAATCGTGTAGAGCCTGCTAGGATCGAACTCTTTCTCGACAAAGGAACAGACTTCCTCGTGAGACAGTTTTTGTAGTCGCTCGATTTTACTGTTCAGGTCTATTACCGTGCCATCATGTACGATTTGGTTAGTGGCGGCGTTGATAATTTGACCACCAGTTATCTCTGAATAGATCTCGTCATCAATTAGCTGTTGCCGTACTTGTCCGAATAGGTCAGCCAATTTTCTGTCGGCTATTTCGCTTTGGATTTCAGCCAACACATTCTTAGTGGGTCCGACCATATCTGCCGGAATCCTGGTTTCTAATCTAACTAGTGAATGATCACGTGAGTCAACGGCGCCAGCATCGACATCGTAGGTCGCCTTTAGCTTGCCCCTTATTGCTTGGGTTGCGGCCCTGTTAAACATCTCCAGCGCCGCTTCCAGTATTTCAGGGTCGCTAGACTTGCCGATGACACGAGAGATCTGTAGGGTGGCTTGCTCACTGATTTTGGCCGTTGCTCCATAGAGTTTTCGGGTTTCAATGGTAAAACCGCTAGAGCGCGGTGCCGGCCAACATAAGGGCGTAGCTACGCAGGTTGGCTTTTGGCCACAAGGCAGGTTGATGGCTATTGACTTTGCCGCTTCACGGACCAAACCGGTATTGAGGTTTCCAACAAACACCAAAGCCAGGTTGTTTCTGTGATACCACTGTTTGTGCCAAGCGGAGATGTCTTCATCAGTAATTTGGGCAATTGTATCCGGCCATCCCAAAGGGCGGTCGAACTTAGAACTCGGGTGATCAAGAAACAGATCTTTTCTCGTCCGTTTTCTTAGCTCTATCACTGAATGGTTACCGAGTTTTTCCCACGCCTCATTAATGATGACTTTACGCTCTCCAGCAACGGTGCTTGGTTCGAGTAGGGGATGAAAGATGACATTTTTAATCCCCGTCATTACTCCCAAAAAGTTATCTTCGTTGGTTCTGAATCGAAAGGCAGTTTCACTGTGACCAGTGTATGCCCCGAATGAATCAAGTGTGAATTTTTCCGTGAACTTTCGAACAAGTTCACGATTAGGGAAAATCCGGCAGCCTTCAAAAGGCATATGCTCAAGAAAGTGAGTCAGACCTTCTTTGTCGACAGGATCATCTACCGCTCCAATTTTCAGAATAATTCTTGTGTGGATTGTCGGGCACCAGGGTAGCTTTTTGTAAAAAACTGGCACGCCATCAATCTCGAGATACTCAAAAGCAAACGGGTCGAATTTAAGTCTCATTTTTTCTCCAAATCGATTGTTTAGGGACAGTTCTGCTGTTGACCCTAATACAATTTTGATTAATTGTCAATCGTGCGTAATGGTTCAAAAGTTAATCTTTAAATTTTTGCTATAATCTTTGCATGCTCTACACCCGCAAAGGCGATAACGGCACTACCAAAACCTTTGGTTGTGATCAGCGAATCTCTAAAAGTTCGGCGATTGCCGAAGCACTAGGATCGCTCGATGAGGCAAACTCGCTTTTAGGGTTGGTTAAAGTAAAAGCGAAAGATTCAGGATTCAAGATTCAGGATTCAAGATTTGAAGATGTCATTCATGGTGTCCAAGAAAACTTTTTTATTGTGCAAGCCGAATTAGCCGGAGCGCCGAAAAGTATTACTGAAGAGAAGGTTAAAGAAATTGAATCTCTTGTTGATTCGGCCGAAAAGGAATTACCACAGATTAAAACCTTCTTTATCTCCGGCGGGACCGAGCTCGGAGCCACTTTTGATTTCGCTCGCACTCTAGCGCGCCGAGCCGAAAGGCGAGTGGTAGGGGTAAATGAAGAAGGTAAAGTAAAAGTGGGGCCATCGACTTTGGCATATTTAAACCGCCTCTCTTCACTTTTGTATGCCTTGGCTAGACTAAGTAATCATAAAAGTGGTATAAATGAGCAACCGCCTAGCTATAAATAGCTTATAGTTTTGGCAATATGGTGACTATGGTGTAGCGGTAGCACAGAAGCCTGTGGAGCTTTTAGTTCGGGTTCAACTCCCGATAGTCACCCCACAATATATTTATAGATATGTCAAGCATGCAAACGAAACTCAATCTTGGCTCAGGACATTTCCCGCTCAAAGGCTACTTGAATGTGGATATTAATGTTCGCGAAAACCCAGATTTAGTTCTTGATTTAAACAACCCAAAATCTTTAGATGTTTTACCAAGCAATCACTTCGAACACATAGTTTTAGATCATTGTTTAGAACATTTATCCGATGTGTTTGGAATAATGATACAAGTCCACCGACTGCTCGCAAAAGACGGGGTGGTGGAAATACGGGTACCACACTTTTCGAGAGGGTTTACACACCCGGAACATCAACGAGGGTTTGATTTCACTTTTGCTGAGTATTTTAATCCAGGGTTTAAAGGAGGTTTTTCCGGCGCCGCTTTAAAGGTCAAATCTATGAAACTCACTTGGATGATACGCTGGGACTTGAAAGCACCTTATGTGAATCCGCTAACTCTTTTTACACTAAAAGTCATAAGCGCCATTTTGTCTTTTCTGGCGAATCTGGGTCCGTATCTCTGTTCCCGCGTCTGGTGTTACTGGTTCGGAGGCTTTGAACAGTTAGAGTATATATTTCAAAAGTGAGCCGATGAAAATTATTCTTGTGGGATACGGCAATGTCGGTAAGGAATTACGCCAGGTTCTCTCTGAACATGGCTTCAGTGCTGAGTATATCGTTCGTACCGGTGGAATTTATGATTCCAATGATTTTATAATCGACACCACGGAAAATTTTCATAGGTATCTAGATAAGGATTCAGTTGTTTTTATCTCGACTCCGAGTATCGGAATTGGGAAGATATCCGAGTTTTACTACAAAAAACCTCTTGAAGCCGGAGCGAGGGTAATTACTTGTGAGAAAGCCTTCTTGGCCAATAATTGGGAATTTGTTAAAAAATATTCCGGCAAAATTAAATACTCCGCGACCGTGGGAGGGGACTCGGGAATTTTGGATGCAATCAGCGATTACAAAGGGGAGATAAAGGAAATCAGGGCGGTGGTAAACGGCACGCTGAATTATATTGGAGAAAAATTTAGTCGGGGTATTAAGACCGAGGAAGCCTACTCCGAAGTCGTTGCAAAGGGTTTTGCCGAACCTGGGTCAAAAAATTTTGAAGAGGTGATTGAAAATGAACTCAGAGATGTCTTGTATAAAGCTGTCATCACCGTTAACCATTCAAAGCTGTTTAATCGAGTGGTTAAACCGGCGGATGTCGCAGTCTCAAAATACCAGGTGGGTCTGCGTTGTTCGATTTTGATAAATAAAAATGAAATTAAGGCCGGGTTTATAAAAGTTCCGGAAGATTTTAAATTTCCCAAAGGAGTAAATAACTGCCTGTATATAAATGGCGAGAAAATCATCGAAGGCCCCGGCGCTGGTGGACGCATTACAGCGGAAAGGATGTTTAGGGACTTTCAGCACGGTCGGCTATTTGACAAGTAGCTAGTTTAGGTGTATACTTTAGACAAATTCTGTTCCTTAAAATAGTTTGAGAAAGCCTTAATTGAGGCCAAATTTCGCCACAGCCCCGACGCCCGCAAGGCGAGGGTCGGGGCTGTGGCGAAGAGTCCAGCGACAACAAAAAATCAAAGGGCACATGTGCCCGAAAGGAGTTGGACATGTCCAACTATAAAGAAGGCCAGATAAATCAACTGGCCAATGCACTCGAAGGCCGTGGTTTTACTGCCGAGCATATTACAAAGCTCGGACAGTATCCCAGACTTGACGACCTTCGGCTTGTTCTGGACAACCAAGCCGAAATTGTCATCAAGCCTAAACCCAAACCTGTCCCCGCACCCCTCCTCGAGTTCATCTCGATGGTCAGGATTCCGGCAACCGCGAGCAAGTTTGTCGCCAAGGACCGCTTCGTGGTCAACACCGGGCCAGACGCTCCGGTGAAAATCAGTTACCTCGGCGACAATTTTACCGCGTGGTTCCTGTCGGGCGAAGGAAAGACCGAAGACCCGATTGGCAAGCAGGTCATCCTCTCTCACAAATTGCTCCGGTCGGCGCACGATGTATTGCTTCCGGGAGACGAGCAGGCAATCATCCCGGAACTCGGCTGTGAGGAGAGGGCAGAAACCACCCTGACGGAGATGTTCTACCTAATGGAGAAACAGAAGGATGGTGAAGTCGGAGTTCTGTTGAACAACGGCTGGGCCAATATCTTCTACATCAAGGACCACGCCGGTGTGCTTCGCGCGGTCCGCGTGCGATGG